>JAILHW010000084.1 GCA_024695605.1 Lachnospiraceae bacterium
ATCTCCCCATCGCCAGTACCCAAAGCGATCGTATCCTCATAGGCATACTTCGTAGGATTGTTATCAGATACACTGCCACCCTCTCCGCATTCATACTTGATGTTGAATCTGCGGGGAGCGAAATGGGCAAATAACACTATATCCCTGTCCCAACTTCTGGGAATGCTTGTAACAATGTCCTCATCATCGATGTCATCAGAATAATACTGACTCCAACCTACAAAATCATAATACCCATCGTGCTCATTCCATTTCGCCGGCCCCAGGTTTGCTAATCCCCGTCCCTCTGTATATGTGGTCGGATTCTTCGTACTATCTGCAAAGGCCACGTGGTCCACATATTTGTCTGAATCAAAGCTCAGTTCATTACCTGAAACAGAGTAATATTTTATATTGTAATTCCCATTTTCAAAATAAGGAAGCAGTTCGACATATCCGGGTGCATCAGCCAGATCCTCTGTATTTTTTACAGCTTTCTCCTCCGGATCATTGGATAAAAACCATCCCAGAAATCGATGTGTATCAGAAACTGATACCCCATTTTTTTTGATAATAGCATCACGAATGGCTTTCGTTTCCCCCGACATAAAAGATGTGGGATTCTCAGGATCATTCGCCACAATGCTCTCGTCATCAAACCACTGATTATCCGTAATATAATTAATCAGTATTTCCCCTGCTTTTGCAGGTTGTAGAATCATGTTAGTGATTGCCCCTCCGGAGCTGACAGATAATGTCGTAACCCTCCATCCGCCAAAATCTTCTCTGGCATCCGGCCATGTCCAAACCGTATGTTGCGTACTGTAATCATTATTTTGATCATTATATGGTTCATAGAGTATTGTTCCAGCCGTATCCTTATATTGGATTTTCCCTTTTGTTAACTTCGTATCGCTAAAATAAACAACCGAACCGGGCGCCACCACCATACCTGCCTTCAGTAAAATCGCACCGGCCGGGTATTCGCTCTGATCCATAGACTCTACGTGGTAAGCGACCGTATCCGCCTTCACCGTTTCGGGCATCACAAGTCCGCTCATCGACCCAAATGCCAGTATAAATGACAGCACCAGGGCCAAAAACCGATTGCTCCGTTTCCTTCTTTCTCCTCTCACTTTTTGAAAAACCTCCTTTTCATAAGATTTTTAATTTCTGATAGATCCGTTGTTTCGCAAAACAGGATCCAAATAACCATGATCACCACGAGCTGTGCCCGATAGGTAAAAAATGCGTGAAGGTAGGCGTGGTCATGCAGCACAAGATACCTCACATAAGGGATTGCAATCAGCAATCCGTAAAGGATCATACTTCCGCCTGGCTTTTGCTTTCCATGAAATACATAAGCCACATAAGCCAATACAAGCAAGATGCCGATCCCGCAAACGATACCCGCGGCCCCGTATCCAAAAGGGAACAGACCCTGCAGGTTTCTTTTCAGGGTTGTCAAAAGATGTATGGGAAGCTTCAGCACCGGCGTCTGCGTCCCGATGCGTTCTGCCACATGTCCCTTTATATAGGGTATCACGTTTTCTTTCGTGATGCATGCGGCCAACATCCATTTGGTCGTCCACATCCCCACATAACCCAAAGCCCAGATCAGGCAATACACAAGATATGAAGTGATACCTGCGGATTGCATCTCTTTCAAAGAACTGTCGGATTTATTATGTGTTCCGGTTTTCTGTCCGATATCTCTTTTGTTTTGCTGCCTGCTCTCCCTTCCAAGCCTTTGCCGATACAAAAGCAAAAGCGGAACCGTCAGGGTTATGGTCTCTGTACTCAAAAAGTCCAGATAGGCCGTCACCATCCCGGTAACCAGCAGCAATACCGGGATCCATCCGGCTTTGCCTTTTTCCTCAAGTATCAGGATCAGGACCGATGCAAGGAGCATACACAAAAAGGTCCAGTAATACTCCAGGGACAGCGGCACAAACCAGATACTGACTCCGATCAATCCCACCGACAGAGCCGAAGCTTCTATTAGCATTTTTCGCCTGATCAAAAGGATCAAAAGCAGGATCGTCAGCACCACAAGAATAATACCATGTAACAGGTAAATGCTTCGAATATCCAAAGCCCTGTGGAGGATCCTGACGACGGCAGCGGATCCATGCCAGTAACGGACGTATTCCTGATTAGCGGACAGATCCTCATTTACCGAAGCATACAGATTCTCGTTTTCATTTTGGTATTCATCGGTATAATAGGCGGTCCACATCAGACTCCCCGGATCCGGCCTTAAGTTCCAGGCGATGTTCAGCAAAATGGAATCCGCATACCGGTCTATAAAGCTGGGGAAAACACCTTCCTGCACATGAAAGAATACATCGTTTTCACACAGTGTATCCGCAGATCGTACAAAATTCTGACGAACCGACTCCTGCGGGATCATAGCCGCACCATACAACAACAGCACCGCGGCTAAAACCACCAGACAATACGCAGGGACCAGCGGCAGGACCCATTTGCATACCGCAGATATTTTCCCTTTGCTCATCTCGTCTCCATCAACTTCTTCATTCCCTGATTCAGCCCGCTGACGGTCAGCTTATACATGGGCAAAAGCTCTCCGATGGCGGTCTCCGCCTCTCTCCAGGGCGCCCGCCTGGGGGCCATCTTGGGATTCATCCAGATGATCTTTTTGTAATGGGATTTAAGGAGCGTTAGCCAGTCCCATCCGGAAAGCCCTCCGTTGGGGCCTCTGTAATTCCCGGTGGTGGAAAAAAGCTCTTCCGGCGCCATGGCCGCATCTCCCACAATGATCACCTTATAATCGGAGCTGAGGTTTCTAAACATCCAGTCCGTATCCACCCAGTCTCCGTTCTCACATTCCGGGGTCTTATAGACCTTGGAATAGATACAGTTATGAAAATAGTAGCACTTTACGTCCTTAAAGTGATTGGACTTGCTGACAGTCTGAAACAGCTCGTTTACCAGGGAGGAATACGGGATCATCGTACCGCCCGAATCCATCAGCAAAAGGAGCTTGACTGCATTTTTCCGCGGCCGCATCATTTCGATCTGCAAAAGACCGCCGCGGTTACAGGTTTTATGGATGGTCTCATCAATATCCAGTTCGGTTTTCGGAATGTCCAGCTTGGTGGAAAACTGTCTGAGCCTGCGAAGGGCCATCTGAAACTGTCTGTTCTCCAGCACCCTGTCATCCCGAAAATCACGGAATTTTCTGGCGCCGACCACTTCAAAGGCGGATTGATATCCGCTTGCGCCGCCGACTCTGACGCCGCCGACATAGTTGCCGGAATTGCCAAAGGGCGTAGCCCCTGCGGTACCGATCCAGAAGGATCCGCCGTTGTGCTCCTCCGTCTGGTCCTTCAGACGTTGCTTGAACTTGGTCTCCACATCATTCTTATCGATCTTCATCTCGTCCGAATCATGACGATGTGCCCACTCTACCTCACGGTCGATCTTGGCAAGCTCCTCCTGGAGCTCTTTTTTATCCAGCCACCGAAGCATCTGCTGGGTAACCTCTGTATCCTTCTGGGCCCCCTTAAAGCATTCCTCAAAGGCGGTATCGAACTTGTCAAAATCCGTCTCGCTCTTGACCAGGATCATTCTGGCCAGATAGTAAAAATCCGTCAGCTGTGATCCGGCAAGCCCCTGATTTAAGGCATCCAGAAGCGTCATCCACTCTGTCAGGCCGATATGCAGTTCTTTCCGTCTCAATTCATAAAAGAAGTTTAAAAAGACGGTGCCGTCATTATATGCCATATATCGTTCCTTTTTACCTTGGTGCGTGCTGAATGGTTTCCAGATCCTCGTCCTTTTTCACGACAACGCCGACAAACGGCAGTTTTTCCCGGATCTGATCCGCAGGAATGCCAGCGATCTGCAAAGCGTTGATCCAGTCGATCAGCTCTGAGGTGCTGGGTTTCTTTCTGACCTCACGAAGGGATCTGATCCAGTAAAAGACATCCATCGCGTTCTTTAACAGATTGTCCTCCACATCGGGATAGTGGCTTCTTACGATCTCTGCCATCAGCTCCTCATTCGGGAACTCGATGTAATGGAAAATACATCTTCTCAGGAATGCATCCGGCAGCTCCTTTTCCGCGTTGGAGGTGATGATCACGATGGGACGGTGTTTAGCCTTAACGGTCCTTTTGGTCTCGTGAATGTAAAACTCCATCTGATCCAGCTCCCACAACAGGTCATTGGGGAACTCCACATCTGCCTTGTCGATCTCATCGATCAAAAGGATCACCTGCTCGTCACTCTCAAAGGCCTCACCCAGTTTGCCAAGCTTGATGTATCTTGCAATGTCATCCACACCTTCCTCGCCAAACTGACCGTCATAGAGACGCTGGATGGTATCATACATGTAAAGGCCGTCCTGGGCCTTGGTGGTAGATTTGATATTCCAGATGATCAGCTTCTTTCCAAGGCTGTCTGCCACAGCCTGTGCCAGCATGGTCTTGCCGGTTCCGGGCTCGCCCTTGACCAGAAGGGGCTTTTGCAGTGCCATTGCGATGTTAACACCTGCAAGGAGTTCCTCGCTGGCAACGTAGGTTGCTGTGGATTTGAATCCGTTTTCCATGATCTGTGTGTTGTCTGCCATGTGATATCCTTTCTTGTGTCATAGATTTATATACTTTCGGTCGCCTGCTACGGTGCGGATGAGCTTTCCGGCTATTTATCTTAACTACTGCAGCGAGAAGCGCTCCGCTATCCGGGCCATCGCGACAGGATGTGCTTTTTAGCCTACTACTTCAGCCATCGCAGCGTCAAACTCGTCGCTATCTCCGGAGGTCGATGGCGGGAGGTGGCGGGATACACTTCCGGGATGCGGCGCAAGCCCGCTAGATGGATGAGATTCTTGAAAACGCAGCTTGCCGCTATCAGGGAGAATCGCACACGGATGTGCGATTCAGGGCCCACAGTGCCCGGATGGCATTTGGGCCCGACCCGTGTATATAGAACACGTAGGCCTGCGTTTTCTTAGAAGCTCACCATATAGCGGAAAGCAACCCGGAAGTTGTATCCGCACCGTAGCCGGCGACCTCTACGTTTTTTCCAAGGTTTGTCTGTCATGCGCAGATGCCGGCTCGCGATATCGGTCTCCGCGGATCTTGCGCACAGGCGCTGTGATGACACGCCCGATCTTGAAGGATGCGGAATTCTTCATGTCATCGAAGCGGTTCTGCAGCATCCGCAGCTGTTTTTCATACTCGTTCTTCTGTGTTCTCAGCTCTTTTTCAAACTGCCTTCTCTCTTCCCGCAGGGTCTGGTTCAGGATCCTGGTCTCCGTCATCTCCGAAAGCAGGCTCTCGTAGTTATGACGATTCAAAAACATCAAAAGCTCATGCGGTTCATCCTGGTAAAGGTGCTCTGCCAGGTCATAGTTCCAGGGATTGTAGAAATACTCCCTGTCATGTCCGATGATCCCAAGCCGTCTGCAGCCTTCCTGTTTGAA
>JAILHW010000113.1 GCA_024695605.1 Lachnospiraceae bacterium
TGGATCTGGCACAGTAGGGCAGAGGGTCTGTAATAGTTTCTGTAACCGTAGGATCTGCGATCGTAGTTTTCTGATGATACGATCGGTGAACGTAGCGTATTTGAATTCGAAAATGCAAAGAAGCCAGGGATGCCCGATGGCATCCCTTGGCTTTTAACTGATGGATTATGAAATCTTTCCCCGCATCCTACAACGTCTCAATGATCTCACTGTGGATCTTCCGATAGAACACCATCGTCATAGCCAGAGACATCAGCTCCGCGATGGGGAAGGCAAACCAGACATAGGTGACATTTCCCAAAAGGGATAACAGCCAGGCCGCAGGGATCAGCACGAAAAGCTGACGGGCCAGGGAAACCACAAGGGAATACGTACTCTTGGCAAAGGCCTGGAACATGGAGCCAAGGCTGATACAGATCGCTGCAATGGGAAAATGAATTGCAATGATCCGAAGGGCGGGCGCACCAATGGCGATCATGTTTTCCGAAGCATCAAAGAATCTGAGCAGCACCTGTGGGATGCATTCAAACACAATGGTTCCCACCAGCATAATAACAAAGGCAAAGCGTACCGAGAAGGACAAGGCTTCATGGATGCGCTCTTTTTTTCTGGCACCGTAGTTAAAGGACAGTACCGGGATCAAGCCGTTGTTCAGACCGAAGATCGGCATAAAGAAAAAGCTCTGGAGCTTGAAATACACGCCGAAAACCGCAACCGCCGTGGAGGAAAACTTCCCGAGGATCTTGTTGATCATGTAGGTCATAATGGAGCCGATGCTCATCATGGCGATGGACGGGATTCCCACAACGTAGATCTGCTTGACCGTATTACCGGATGGTCGCATCACCTTCTTCAGGGACAGGGTGATCTCCGTATTTTTATGTATGTTCAAATACAGGCCAAGGCTTGCAGCTGCAACCTGTCCGAAGATCGTTGCTATGGCCGCACCCGCAACGCCCAGCTTGGGAAAGGGACCCAGACCGAAGATCAGACAGGGATCCAGAACCATGTTGATGAGGGCTCCCGTAAGCTGGGAAAGCATGCTTTCAAAGGTCATGCCCGTGGATTGGAGCAAACGCTCAAAGGTCATCTGGAAAAAGAGGCCTACCGACAGGATGCAGACCCAGCTCAGATAGGTAACCCCATATTTTGCGATCACAGGGCTGTCTGTCTGGGAATGGATAAAGGGAGTCACCGCAAACAATCCCAAAAGAACAAAGATCACATAGTTGACAAAGGTCAGAAAGATACCGGTGTTGGCAGCATTACTGGCCTCCTCATAGTCCTTTTTTCCCAGGGATCTGGACAGCAGCGCATTGATACCCACCCCTGTACCGGATCCGAGTGCGATCATCAGGCTCTGCAGCGGAAATGCCAGTGTTACTGCGGTCAGGGCATCTTCGGACAGTCTTGCCACGAATACGCTGTCAACGATATTGTAAAGTGCCTGCACCAGCATAGAGACCATCATGGGCAGAGACATGGAAAGGATCAGTTTTTTCACGGGCATCACGCCCATCTTGTTCTCGGTCATCGGTACTTCTTTTTTTTCTTGTTGACTCATCATATTTCCCCTATGGTAATGCCTATCTCTGAAAACCTGCTTTTTACAGCATTTCTCATTATCAATGATAACCGGGGATCTGTCAACCGCCAAACTACAACAGGTCTAAAACTGTATTTACATCTTAAATACATGCTGTTATAATGTAATTACAAAAAAGGAGGTGACAGCTATGAGTATGACAACAATCACTTTTCGCACGAATAAAGAGTTAAAAGAAAGCGCAACCGCTGTTTTTGAAAAGATGGGAATGAATCTCTCAACCGCCCTTAATATTTTTATGCGCCAGGCAGTTAGAACCGGTAAGTATCCTTGCAGTATTGAAGCCGAAATGCTTCCTTCAAAAGATATGACGCATACATATCCGACAGGCTTCTTTGATCTCTTTGGCTCAGGCAAAGATCTTGGATTTGATGAGGAGCCAGAAGAACTTAGTTTTGAAAATAAGGAAATTCAATTATGAAATACTATCTTGATACAAATATCGTCATCGCATTTGTTAAAGGTACTTCTATAAACGTGCAGAATCATATTAGAACAATTCCGGCTCAATCTATTATTATACCCTCCGTGGTACTCGCTGAAATTGAATATGGCGCACAAAAAAGCTATGATTATTACAAGACAAAAGAAAAATATGATGCTTTTACGAAAGTTTTTCAGAATGAACCTTTTGATAGCAATGCTGCTTTATACTATGGGGAAATACGCGCAGACCTGGAAAAACAAGGCTTGCCTATCGGCCCTAATGATCTGATGATTGCCTCAATAGTCCTTGCCGGCAATGGGACTTTAATTACAAATAATGAGCGGGAATTCAAACGAATAAATGGTCTTAAGATTGAAAACTGGACATTATAATCACGAACACAGGGGGACGGTTCGCCGTCCCCCTGTATTCGTGTGTTTTAAAGCGTTGCAGCACGGAATGTGCGGTTTTTAACGGAAAGGTCCGAAACCTCCTTTTGAGACTTCACAGGTTTTGCCGCCTCTTTGGGTGCATGCTGAGCGAGCTTTTTGATCATGGCATCATCCAGCAGATATCCGGGATTTTTCAGGCTGTCAAAGTGCTTTGCGCTAAAGGGCTTTCTGGTAAGCGACTCCGCCTTATCCAGAAGCTTTTTGCCGTCCCGCCCCGCTGTTCGGAGGGCTTTTTGTATCTGCTGCTGCTTTTCATTAAGCTCATAGCCGGCTTTCGTTAAATCGTCAAGCCCTTTCAGCGTTTCCCTGATCTTATCAAGGGCGGCCTTCTGCTTTTCGATAAACCTGCCAAGCTTTTTGGAATCGGGAATCTGCAGACTGTTTCGTTTCTTCGTCTCGGGATTCTCTACCGCACTCCATTTTTTTGCAATGTCTGCGGCAAGCTCTGTTCGGGCCTTTTCTGCGGCGTCCAGGGCGGAGATGGTTGTTTTCACGCTCTGAGCACCGATCGATTTACCGGATTCCGATCGAAGCTCTCCCAGGGCAGTCTGCATCACATCGGAATATTCGATGGACTTGATCTGATCCATCTTCACCTTCGCTGCGGCCTTCTCCTTGATCTGTTTTACAAAGGATTCGTGATCACCGGCTTCCAAAAGCCATGCGATCGTCTTGCAAGGAAGCTTATAGATCCCTCTTTCCTGATCAAGAACGGAGTTTCGCTTTTCGGCGGCATCTCTGTCCGGATCCAAAAATGCGGGCCTAAGAAACCGCTTACTGTAGAGCAAAAGCTCCTGGCTCAGGGCTTTTTCAAATGCCGCGTGATCCGGGTTATTTTGATCCATGATCTCCGGATCAGTCTTCATGGTCATGGTGCTTTTGACCATATTCTGCATATATTTTCCGACGATCTTTTCGCTGTCGGTGGCGGAAAAGCGCTTTTTCTGCTCCTTCAGAAGTGTCAGGATCTGCGCGTTCGTTGCCTCCCCGGCATCCTTCCCCACCAGCGCATTTTTACGCTCTGCTTCTCTGTTTTCAAGATCTGCCTGCAGGACCTGCCTTTTGTTCATGATGCCGATCGTTTTGGCATCCATCGCTTCTCTTTCAGTGGCATGCGTTGTGGTCTTAAGGCTGGCCTCAAGCACCGCCGCATCCTCCTTGCGTCTTTTTTGCACATAGGCAGAAACCAGGTTTTCAAACCTCTTGTCCCCGGCCTCGGGGAGCTTTTTCGGATTCACAAGCTGCATGCCGATCGCCTTGTTCCAGCAGATCTGCAGGTTCTTTTTTTCCGCCTCCAAGGTATTTTTGATGATCTCGTTTGCGCTGCCCGAAGCCGGGCCGATCTTACCGGATGCCGTGAAACGATCCAGATGATCGATCACCTGCAAAATGTCGGAGGCCTCCTTGATCTGTTTACTTTCTACATAGTCGCGAAGCTTGTCAAAGTGTTCTGTCTTCCATTTCAAAAAGGCTTTGTCCTCGGTGTTTTGTGCCTTCTTTTCCACCTCTTCGCGCAGTCTGTGATATGCATACATCACCGGCATATAGACCGCCGGCCAGCCGTTTTTGCCTGCTTCATACAGGATCCTGCCGTCCTTTTCTTCATAGACCGGCTCCTTTAAATCCTTGCTGTTTACCGGATACTGGCGCTCCACCAGGGATCTGTTGATCTGCTCCTTTGCGATCTTCAGGTAGTTATGGCTGGTGATCACGGAAACTGCCTTCTGCAGTCTGTTGTAATCCCGGTATTTTTCATTGAACGCTTCGATCTGATTCAACACCGCAGCCTTATTGGCCACGGAGCGGGCATCCAGATTCCAGACAGATTCCTTCAGCTTATTGGCATCCTTTGTAAGCTCCTCCAGCCTTTTTAGCTCCTCAGGGTCGGGAATGATGGGAGGATTCTGTTTTTTTCCGTCCTCCAGCCGGCCCTTGATGATCCATGTCTGCTTGATCATCAGCTCAACATGACCCAGTATTCCCAGCTCATTCATCCCCCACCCGTTGTCGATGGCCTGCTTACAGCCGCGGATATAAGCGATCTGTTCCCGGGGGCTGCGGTTTCCGATCTTGCCGGAGGCAATCCCTTTTCCGACCACCTGATCCAGGGGGTTATTCATATACTTATCGTATTTGGAATCGCCCTTTTCATCCACCATATCCGCCAACGCATCATAGCTTTTCAAAAGGGCCGTGTAGTTATAATTCAGCTTTTTCAAAAAAGCCTTTTCCTCAGCCATGGCGATCATGGGATCCTTCTGGGAGGCAGTCCGGTTCAGCTCGATCTTTTCATGCTCACGCTCAAACAGCTCCCCGATCTGATAGAAAAATGCATTCAAATGGGTCAGCGGACCGGAAACGATCTTCCCATTCTCTATCGTATCCCCAAGGCTGTCCAGGACCTCCTCCCGACTGATCTTGGAGTTAAGGATCTTGGGCATGCCGCTGGAGCAGCTGACCAGCGGATCCAGGTACGGACTGTCATACAGGGCATCCGTCACGTTATGCTTCTGATCAAAGAGCTTACTGCAAAAATGGATATACCCCATCATGGCCTTCGCTGCCGGACCGGGATTGGCTCGTTCCTTTTCGATATCCCGCTCGATCTCCAGCATCAGCTCGTGGCTCTCTCTCAGCGCTTCTCCCTCGAGGATCAGTCTGGATTTAGAGCCGCCGGCATAGAGCGTTTCGGGAATCTTTTTCCCGGGCATTTCCTTGCATTGTATGGAAAACAACCCCACACCGGTCTCTGCCTTTTTCCCAAGGTCATTACTGAGCAGACTGAGAAGCGCCTGCGAGCCGGAAAAGGCCTTCATAGGCTGAATATAGGTATTTTCTATGGCATATTTTCCACCCACATAAAACTGCGGTACCGGCTCCTTCTGTGCGCCGGGCCCATTCTGCGACCGGTTCCTTTTTCTGCCTTGGGGCGGTTGATTGCCGGGATTGCTTCCCCGGGAATTTGCGTTCTTAAATTTTGGCATAGCATTAGCCCTCTTTTTTCTTATATTCTACTTATAACACGGCTGTTTTTCCAAAACGGTTGCACACGATCCTAACAAGCTCCCCGGCAAGCACACAAACGGCAAAGACGCCGACGGTGCGAAGAACGGTGTAGGCATAGACGCCGATACCCTGCTGCATCCATCCGAAGTGCCAGAACAGCTTCAGGATCACAAATTCCAGCGGATCGTGAATGAGATAGACCGCAAAGAGATTTCTGCAAAGAAGCCTCCAGAAGCCTGTGTTTGTAACCCTGCCAAAGGCCGTCTCGCAAAGCCTTGCCAACAGATAGGAAAGAGCGCAGCCCACCAGGATCGCGGCCAGATAATGCAGGATCAGATATTTTTTGTGAAGCACCTCCAATAACAGCATGGCTGCCAAAAGGGCCAAAAGCTTCCAAAGCGCCAATGGCTTTGCCTTTTTCCTCAAGATCTCTAAAAAATTCCCCAGCGCCACCCAGACCAGATAATCCAGCCCTGTCTGAAAACAGAAAAACCGGATGGGACAAAGCTCATAGGAAAAGGACAAAAGCATGCAGATCACAAGGGGCAAAAGCTCGCTTTTAACGGAAAAATGCGCAAGGACCTTCCGGATCGCAGCATAGATCAGAAGGCTCCAGAACAGCGCAGGCAAAAACCACAGATGCCCCGCATCCTCGCCGACAAAAAAGCCCGCCAGCGCCTTGGCAAAGGTCTCCTTTGTATAGTATCCGATCAGATACTTGACGGGCAGCATGTAAAGATAGCCCCAAAGCAGATACGGCAAAAGAAGCCGCTTTGCCTTCTTTCTGACAAAGATATCAAAGGAGGGCAGCTTGGGGGAAAGTGCCAGCACGGCTCCTGAGAGCAGGAAAAACAGCGGCATATGAAAGGTATAGACCCAGCCGGATAAAAACCGGACCAGGCGAAGGGGCAGATCGTTATAGGACGGTGACAGAAGCTCTGGCAGTGCAAAGCTGACGGAGCCATAGGTCTGGGCATCATCCAGATAGCTGCTGTGCCCGATCACCACCCAGATGGTAGCAAGGAGCCTGACCCAGTCATAGATCACGACTCTGGTATTTGGTGTTTGATTCTCTCTGATTTGTGACATTGTCTTCTTCCGTTTTCTGTTTTGCTTCCCTTTGCCGTTTTGTGTTTTGCCCATCCCCTGCATATTTGACAAACGCAGGCAAAACCGCTATACTGAAAAAACCGTACAGCCGGGGCAGTAGCGGCGCCCTGTACTCCAAATCCGCTATAGGGAGGGTGATGGCCGACAGAGGGTGCGATCGTGGTTGCTGCCTTCGGTAAGTGGCATTGATGTTCGGGTCTTGCGCAATGGGAATTCGTGAACCGTGTCAGGTTGGGAACAAAGCAGCACTAAGCGAAACCTTCCATGTGCCGCAAGGGTGCCTGGGCTGAGCCGGCTGCCGAAGTAACGGATCACGAGAAACATTCGAAGCCGGTCGTACGGTTTTTCTATTTTGGCATCCGCTTTGTTCTTCTTTTCAGATCCCTTTCAGACCTTTTTCAGCAGAAGCTCTACCGTAAATCCGTTGTCATTGTAATACTCGATCCCGCCGCCCTGTTTTTCCATGTAAAGCTTGACCAGATACATGCCAAGACCATAGCCTGTCTTATCGGATGCACCCTTTCCGCGGTAATACTTTTCCGTGATCAGGGGCAGATCCTCGCTGCTGACACCCGGACCGCTGTCATGAATCCGGATCCGGATATAGCCCCCCGAGGCCTCATCAAAAGAAACGTGGATATCGGTCCCGGCATATTTGACGGAATTGCCCACGCAGTTATCGATCACCTGCTCCATCCGAAGCCTGTCCATATAGACAAGGCAGGGGGGAATGGAATTGTCCAGGATCACCGCAGCACTCTCTCCTGCCGTTTTGATATTCTGAAAATACTGCTCGATGAGCGAGGAGGGCTGCTCCCCTGGCGTGACCTCGATCCTGTCAAGCTCCTCTAAAGAGGTATGCAAAAGATTGTTCATCAGGCTGTCGATCAGCTCAGCCTTGGCAGTGATGGAAGCCGCCTTTTCCAGCGTATCCTGAAGATCCGCCGCTTCAGCCGTCTCTTCCTTTTTTTGAGACAGCTGTGAAAGCCTTCTCTGGCACTTCATCTGCAGCACCTCACAGGTGGCGCGGATGGTGGCAATGGGAGTCTTGATGTCATGACTCAGCGCGGCGATCATCTCCTTTTTGGCGATCCCCGCATCGATCTCCCTCTGCCTGGCAACCTTCAGCTCCTCGCGCATGATATCAAAGCTTTCGATAAAGCCCCCGAAGAGGGCTCTTTTTTTCATGGGAAGCGGAATGTCCAGATTGCCCTTTGCGATCCGGGATGCATAGCCGGACAGCTCCGTCACGGGTCTGACCAAAAACAGCCATACCAAAAAGATGAGTATATACCCGCAGATCAAAATGCCCGCCCAGAAATACAGACTCAGCGCTTGCAGCTCGCTCTTAAACTGCTGCTCCCTGTCTGTCTGATCGTCCCAGATCACCTTTCCCAGATACGCACCGCCCGGTGAAAAATCCAGCACCAGTGCGCCTCTTTCATAGTAGGAGGTCAGCTCCCTTTGTACCAGCTCCTTTGCAAACACGATGGTGCAGTCATATGTAGCTTCCAGCGTCTCTTCGGGGATCCCTTTTTCATAGTCCTCGCACATCCTGATCAGGCAGTCATTGTAATATGCAATGTCCCGGCCCTGTTTTTGGCTCTTTTCAAAGCGCGTATAAAACAGTGCCAGAACCGCTGCCATCAGGATTGAAAACAATATCCCGCTTCGGATCATCCATTTCATATCACAGTTTAAACCTCCAGCAAGTACCCCGTTCCCCAGATCGTCTTAATCATTTTCGGGTCATTGGGATCCTCCTCCAGCTTTTCCCGAAGCTTTCGGATATGCACGTTGAGGGTGCCGTCGGAGTAAAAGCTGTCACCCCATACCTCATCAAACAGCTGATCCTTTTTCACAATGGTGTTTTTGTGCTCGTAAAGACACTGCAAAAGTGCGAATTCCTTGGCTTTTAAAAGGATCCTTTCGCCCTTCAGGACCGCCGACATGGTAGCCTCATCCAGGATAAGCACCTCACCCGGCCCGCCGTACTCTGTATCTGCCGCGCCCCCCGCTTTCGCATGGATTGCATCCCCGGCCTCGGGCTCCTGCGAAGCCTGCTCCATCAGCTCGCTGATCTGACGGGCACGCCGAAGGTTCACCCGCACCTTGGCCAAAAGCACCGAAAGGCTGTAGGGCTTTTTGACGTAATCGTCTCCGCCGACGGACAGCGCCACCAGCACATCGTCATCGCTCTGTCTGGCGCTGATGAACAGAATGGGAAGCTGATACTGTTCCCGCAGGGCTTTACAGATCTCCAGCCCGGAGCCGTCCCCAAGGTTGATATCCAACAGCAAAAGATCGACCGTATGCGCGGCAAGAAAGTCAAAGCACTCCTTCTTGCTTGTCACATAGGCCGTACTGATATCCGACATCTGAAAGTATTCCGTTGTCATTTTGGCAAGATCGGCTTCATCATCCACGATCAGACAATTGTAGTGCATACATCCTCCTTTTTCCCATACAGGAAACTGCCCGGCCGCGATCTGCCGGACAGTTTCATTATACTCTATTTCAGGCCTCCTGCCTAATACTTTTAGTCTTCCACGATCATTTCCACGGGCCTTAGGCTTCGCACACGAAGTCCCGAAATGCCTGCGGACAGAAACGCTACCCCAACGATCCCCACAGCCGAGAGCAGCATCCAGACAGGGGAGATGGCAAACTGCAGTCTTCTGATCCCGAACAGGGAAAAGATGATCCTGCACATCCAGCCGCCGATGGCGGGTGCTGTCACGATTCCGAGAATCATTCCCGTCAGGATCGCGGGCATGTTGGAAAGCTGGATCTGGGATACCAGCTGTGAGGAGGTCATACCCAGAGCCTTGCTGATCCCCA
The DNA here is from genome assembly GCA_024695605.1 of Lachnospiraceae bacterium. Lineage (GTDB taxonomy): Bacteria > Bacillota > Clostridia > Lachnospirales > Lachnospiraceae > RGIG7926. The sequence goes on from JAILHW010000113.1 coordinate 9,443, forward strand.
TGCTGTTCCAGGATCTGATGATCCTTGCGCGGATCACCAGAGATTCCACAAAGATCACAACAAGCACGGTGATCAGGGAAATGGCCAGGCAAAGGATCCGCATGGCGGATGCGATCATGCCCATGGTTCCTTCCATCTGTCTGGCAACATCCTCTACCTGGAAGAGAGAATCCGGATCCTGTTTCAGTTTTTTGATCTGTGTGTTCAGACTGTCAAAGGAGGTTCCCTCTTTTGCCAGAACCCAGTATTGAAGCACCGGGCTTTTTGGCATGATCCGCTCTGCTGCGTCAAAGCTCATATAGATGGAGCGGCCCATCCGATCCATTCTCTGATAGGTCCCCGTGATCAGATAGTCTGCCTCTTTTCCGGCATATTCGATGCTGATCACATCTCCGGTCTCTACGCCCAGATCATCGGCTGCGGCTGCGGTCATCAGGATCTCGTTTTCGTGCTTTGCGATCCTGCCGTCGATCAGGTTCAGATTCGTGGTGTGCTCCAGATCATCCATGATAAAGGTATAGATCATGCTCTCGCTTTTTTCACTTTTGACGGAAAGATCCAGCGCCTGCATCGTCAGCACATTCTCCACCTCCGGAAGATCCCAAAGTGCCTGTCCGATCTCTTCGGAGGAGTTTACGATGGCAGTTGCATTTTCAAAGCCGAACAGGTCGATGATGCTGACCGGATCCTGACCGAAGTTTTCATACATACCGAATCCGATGAGTACCGAAACGGTGATGATGGCGATGATCAAAGCCATGACAAGGTTTCTGGAAAAGCTGCCAAAGGTTTCCTTGAGGCTGAGCACCAGCGGGATCGGAAGCGGTGTCTTTTCAAAGGAAAAGTGATTGCGCTTGTGATTGTGGGCATTGATGCCGCCTCTCAATGCATCCAGAACGGAGATTTTTTTATAGGCACGGCTTGTCAGTCTGCTTACCAGATAGATCATCAAAACCGGCACCAGCACCGTAAGAACGGCTATTGCTGTATTGATCTGCTGATTCCATTCCAGTCCCATCGCAAGGGTGATCACCCTTGCAAATCCCGAGAAGGTCGCAATTCCCAACAGGGTACCTGCCACGGAGCCGATCAGGGAAACCGACACGATCTGGAAGGAAAGCGCCCCTCGAAGCTGTTTTACCGTGTAGCCGCTGGCCTCCAGGATTCCTGTATTTTTCATGTTTCTCTGAATGAAATTCTGAATGCTGAAGGAAATGATCACAACGGCGATCACAATGATGATCACTGCAAAGAGCAGCATGATGGACATGATGATCATGGGAACAAACTGGGAACCGCCGCGCATCATCTGCCAGTTGACGGAAAGATAATCAGTATAGCTTCTTTCCGGATGCTCCTTTTCATAAGGTCCAAGCAGTTCCTTGTAACGGTCCGTGATATTCTTTTCCAAAACAGCGGTGGTAAAATCCTTGTTCAAATAGGACTCATCCATCACACCCTTGCTCTCCACATAGGCTGCTGCCAGCTCCGGCTCATCTTTTTTGAGCTGTTCAAACATCTCATCCGATAAGAACACGTAATGGATGGTCAGATTAATGGTGGAGCAAAAATACGGATTCGATGTATAGTCTGCCACCCGAAAATCATACACATGCTCGCCGATCTTCAGCTTCATCGTATCCCCGATCTGATAGGTGCTTTGCATATGCAAGGGAAGCACGATATCCTTTTCTCCATAGGATGCATTCTCCTTGATCTCATGCATCAGGCGGGGCGTTTTGTCAAAGCTTCTGACCAGAAACTGATACTGGTCATAGTCCTTTGCGCCAGCCTTCTTATGCTCTGCACTCATCAGGATCACATCCGATGCCTCATAGTCCGTGATACAGCCTTGCTCTGTTATGGCCTGTCTGCTGCTCTCTCTCTCCTCCGGCGTATCATGGGAATACAATAGATAGTGCGGTCCGCCGATCTGGGCAAAGCGCTCATCGATCACCTTTCCCATTCCCATCAGCGCACTGAGTGCGTCGAAGATCAGAAGCGCTGCGATACAGGTCAGGATGAAAAATGTGATCATGTCACCCTTTTGTTTTTTGATGTTGTTTTTTGCTATCACATATAAGTTATACATGGGCTGTCTCCTTCATTAGTCCGTCCTGATTTCTCTGCCTTACCATCCCTGCTTTTGTAAAAAGTCCTTGAGCCTGTTATGGCGCTTTTGTGCAAGCTCTCTGTCGGGATTGGTTTCATCCTTGTAATCTCCCGCATATGCGCCCAGATCGATCTCGTCTGCGATCACACCGTCCGCCAGATAGATCACTCTGTTGCCGCGCTCCGCTGCCTTAACGGTATGGGTTACCATGACAATGCTCTGGCCTTCGTTGTTCAGATCCGAAAGAATATCCAGAACGTTGGTGGTATTCTGCGAGTTAAGAGCGCCGGTGGGCTCATCCGCAAAGAGGATCGTCGGTTCGTTGATCACGCCTCTGACAACCGCAACCCTTTGCTGCTGTCCGCCGGAAAGCTGGGTGGGAAACTTTTTGCTGTCCGTATCGCTGATCTCCACTCGCTCCAAAAGTCTTCTGGCTCTTATGGCAAGTGCCCTTCTGTCCCTGTTTTTCAATAAACCGCTGACCATCACATTGTCCAGTGCACTCATCGTATCGTTTAAGTAATTTTGCTGGAATACAAAGCCTGCGTAGTCCCTGCGAAACAGTGCCAGCTTGTCGTTGGAAAATCCGGAGATCTCGATCCCTTTTCCATCCGGCGTTTTCTGAAATGCCTTGCCGGGGTTTTCCACGTAGTAGGTGATGCTTCCGAGCGTCGGTCTGTCCATTCCCGAAAGGGAATATAACAGGGTGCTTTTTCCGGAGCCGGAATTTCCCATGATCACCGTGAAGTCTCCCTTGTAAATGGAAAGGTTCAGGTTCCTTAGCACATGCTGCTGTATGGTTTCGTTGGAAAAGGTTTTCGACAGATCCTTTGCTGTCAGGATCACATCCTTGCCTGCCATCATTTCAGTATCTTTCATAGCGTTCCTCCTCATCTGCCCTTTCGGGTATTTATGCCCTTTGGGTATTCATGTTCTTTGGGTATTTATACCCTCCGGGGTACTTAGTTTTCCTGCGGCTGCATTTCTTGCAGCTTTCCATTTTCTTGATCGTAAGCACAGTATAAATCACAAACCGGCAGAAGTCTTAATCTCATTCTTGTCTGATCCTTAAATGATTCTTAATTCTCCGCATTTCATCCGCGGCCAACTAAACTTACCGTCGGAGGGTCAGATCTCATCAGCCGCTCAATTAATTACATACATAAAAAGAAAACCCGGGGCATATCATATGCTCCGGGTCGATAGTTATGAGTTACTGTAGATTCTCTGTCTTCAGTCGCTTGCGAAGTGCTGAGAAAAACTCCTTCAGGATCGCAGCGCACTCTTCTTCGCAGACTCCGTAGATAGCCTCCACCTGATGGTTGAACTCCTTGACCGTAAACAGGTTTAAAATGGAGCCGGCACACCCTGCCTTGGGATTCTTTGCGCCGATCACAACAGCCGGGATCCTGGCCTGCACGATGGCACCGGCACACATCTGGCAGGGCTCTAAGGTGACATACATTCTACAGTTTTCCAGCCTCCAGTCCCCAAGCTTTTTAGAGGCCTTTCTAATGGCGGTGATCTCCGCATGGGACAGGGTACTCTTATCCGTATTGCGTCTGTTATAGCCCCGTCCGATGACCTTGTTCTCATAAACGATCACACAGCCGATAGGCACCTCTCCAAGATCCGCGGCTTTTTGGGCCTGCACAAGGGCCTGCCTCATAAACCGCTCATCCCTTTTTCTCTGTCTGCTGTTTTCTTCCTCCAGGCGTTTTTGCTCCGCCTGCATTTTTGCCTGCTTTTCCTCTTTTCGGCGCTGTATCCTGTCAAGGCGCTTTTGCGTCATTACATTCATATTTTAAAGCCTTTCTGTTGACTACTCGCAAACGGATCCGGCCTGCCTGTGCAAGGGCCCGCAGCATGCTGTGGGCCCTACTCCACAAGCCTACTCCACAAACTGAACCCCGTCATAGCAAAGATCCAGGCTGTCGGGAGTAAGCGCCTGCTTACTTTTATTCTCCGGATCCAGAATCCGCAAAAAGAGAGCCTCGATCTGCGCCCTGTGTACCGGCGTATCTGCACTGGTGGGCATAAATCCTCCGGCCATCTGTTTGTGACCGCCGCCGGAACCGATCCCCTCTAAGGCCTTTCGGATCAGCTCTCCCGCATCCACCTTCTGTGGTACCTCGCTTCTGACAGAGAACTTGATCCCCTCGGATCGGGAGGCATAGACGATGGAGATCGTGATCATCTCCAGAGAGAGGATAAAATCCGAGATAATGGCGATCATGGCATCCGGGCAGTCAAAGGGGATGGATGCAAAGCCTACCTCATCAAAGATCCGGATACTCTCAATGGCTGCTGCATACGCATTCAGATCGGAGAGCTCCATCACATTGGAATACATTTCCCTGATCTTTTCTTTATCCGCCTGCTTAAACAGATAATCAAACATATCCACGTCCAGCTCCGTAGCCCCTCTGATGAAGTCATTGGTATCCATCTTGATACCATAGGCAAGCGCTGCTGCCGTATTGGCATCCATCGGCGTATCCGTGATGACAAAATACTCTGTGATCAGGGAAGCGCAGGCACCCACGGTCCGGATATCCTTATACCTGTATTCACAGGGAATGTAGGTGGGATGATGATCGATACAGGCCACCTCATCTCCGATGAGATCTGTGAGGTTGGCATTGTATTTTTGGGAGTCAACAGTGACGATATAGTCATCCTCTGTCATATCCTTAAGCTCATCCGCATCCGTTGCCTCAATCTGAAACACCTTGAACATCTTCTTGGTGCTCATCCGCTCCACGGAACCGTCGTAGCAGATCCTGGCTTCTACACCGTGATAGCGCAGAAAGGTCTGCAGACCGAAGGCGCTGGCAACGGCATCCGGATCCGGATAGTTGTGCGTCTGTATGTACGTTCTGTGGCCCTTCAAAAGCTCCACCAGCATCATGGGATTTGCATTTGTCATGTTGCAGCTCCTTCTTTTCGAAATCTGTCATGGTTGGCATAAAAATGACATTGACTCCATCCTCAGGGTTCCATTTCGTTTTCAATCTCTTTTTCTATTATATATCATCAACCCTCATTAATACAGTACAAATGATTCCCCGGTACACTGAGCGTTGCCGGCGGTAGGTGGCGGGTGACTTCCGGGACGCGGCGCAAGCCCGGTAGATGGATGAGATTCTTGAAAACGCAGCTTGCCGCTATCAGGGAGAATCGCACACGGATGTGCGATTCAGGGCCCACAGTGCCCGGATGGCATTTGGGCCCGACCCGTGTATATAGAAAAACGTCTGCCTGCGTTTTCTTAGAAGCTCACCATATACCGGAAAGCGACCCGGAAGTGCATCCGCACCGTTTAGCCGGCAACAGCACAGTTGCGAACAGACAAACGCATCTGTTATAATACGGAAACGGAGGTAACGACAATGTTTTTCTGCGGTCTGAATAAAACTACGCTCCTGGACTATCCGGGACATCTGGCATGCACCATTTTTCTGGGCGGATGCAACTTCCGCTGCCCCTACTGCCAGAACAAGGACCTTCTGCTGCATCCGGCTGACTATGCGGCCTATACCGAAAGCGACATCTTTGATCACCTGACAAAGCGAAGGGGCATTTTGCACGGCGTATGCATCACCGGCGGAGAACCGACGCTGAATCCGGAGCTTGCATCCTTCATCCGGAAGATCAAGGATCTGGGATATCTTGTGAAGCTGGATACCAACGGCACCCATCCGGATATGGTAAAGATGCTTTATGAGGAGCACCTCATCGATTATGTGGCCATGGACATCAAGGCTGATCCCAAGGGATATGCTGCATCGGCAGGTCTTCCCAAACAGGATGACACGCTGTTTTCCAAGGTGCAGGAAACGGTCCGGTTTCTGATGGAGGATGCCAAGCGCCCCGGCTTTGATTTTGAATTTCGCACCACTGTTGTCAAAGAGCTTCATGATGAAGCGACCTTTCAGGGCATCGCTGAATGGATCAAAGGTGCACCGCACTATTTTCTGCAATCCTATCAGGAGTCAGAGGGCGTTCTGGTCCCTGGCTTTTCGGCCTATCCGGAAGCTGCGCTGCAGGACTTTGTCTCATTGATCAAACCGAAGATTCCGAGTGTAGAAATACGCGGGGTGTAAACACCCCGCGTATCTTCAGTCTTCTGTTTTCCTGTCATGTCTTTGGATCCCGTATCCGGGTCCTGTTTCAGCACTTTTGCATATCTGTCCGGAGAATTTTTCAATACCCCAGGTATTTTACATATTTTACAACCATCAGTGCGATCTTCAGTGTCAGCGCATCATCAAAGACACGGATATCCAGACCCGTCAGCTTTTCCAGCTTTTCCAGACGATACAGCAGCGTATTGCGGTGTACAAAGAGCTGGCGGCTGGTTTCGGATACGTTCAGATTATTCTCCAAAAAGGTCTTAATGGTAACCAGCGTCTCTTCATCCAGTTCCTCGGGAACCTCTCCGCCGAAGATCTCCTCAATAAAGAGCTTGCAAAGATTCGGAGGAAGCTGATAGATCAGACGTCCGATCCCCAATGTATGGTAGGATACAATATCGCGCTCCTCATAAAAGATCTTCCCTACATCCAAAGCCATCTTGGCTTCCTTATAGCTCTTGGATACGTCTTTTAGCTCATGCACAATGGTACCGGAAGCAACCTTGACATTGAGCATGGCCTCCGAATTCATGGTGCTGACGATCTCCTCTGCCACCTCTTCGATCTCGGGGTAGCTGTCGCCTTCCTCAAGCTGCTTGATCACAATGAGGATGTTTTCATCCACTGTCGTCACATAATCCCCGGACTGCTCCATAAACATTCCCTTCAGATAATCCACGGCAGCATTTTCCTTGCCCTGGGGGAACTCTAGGATCAGCACGGTTCTGGGTTTCGTGGTTTCTATATGAAGCTTCTTGGCGCGGTTAAAAATATCCACCAGAAGCATGTTGTCCAAGATCAGGTTCTGGAAAAAGTTGTTTCGATCGTACTTTTCCCGGTAAGCCACTGTCAGGCTCTGGATCTGTGATGCCGCGATCTTACCGATCATATACTCCTCGGCGCTGTCTCCGCAGATCAAAATATAGGCAGGCTGTCCTTCCTCGTAAATCTTCAGATACTGGCGTCCGCCGATGGACTGGGAATCCGCTGCAGACTCCCGAAACTGTTTGATCGTATCCGCATCCGCTGCGGGTGCGTCCTGTGTCTGTGCCACAAATCCGCCTTCATCATCAAAAATCTGCAGGTCCACCTTGGAAATGGTCTTTAAATCATCAATACATTTTTGAATTACCTGTGTTGTGATCATGTAATACTCTCCGCTTCATGGTTTCTTTATGGAATAAAGGGAGAGACACTCGGTATCTCTCCCTTTCCATTTATCATTATAGAAGATTTCTGACTAGTTGGTGATAACCATCTCAGTCTCTTTGTCGAAGATGTGGATCTTCTCAACATCGATAGCGAACTTCACTACATCGCCCGGACGAGCGGTTGTACGAGGATCAACTCTTGCGGTCATCTGATACTCGTCAAGATCGAAGTACAGATAAACTTCTGCGCCGAGAAGCTCGTATACCTTAACGGTAGCTTCGAAGGTGCTCTGAGGAGAAGCCTCAACCATCATCTCGGAATCATATACATCCTCAGGACGAATACCGAAGGTAACGGTCTTGCCATTGTAGTTGCCCTCGATCAGTCTCTTGGACTTAGCGGGAGGAAGCGGAATGAAGTGACCTGCTACCTTCAGAACAGCAGTATCATCAACAACCTCAACAACAGCATCCAGGAAGTTCATCTGCGGAGATCCCATGAATCCGGCAACGAACAGGTTAGCCGGCTTGTCATACAGATTCTGAGGAGTATCTACCTGCTGGATGATACCGTCCTTCATAACGACGATTCTGGTACCCAGCGTCATAGCCTCGGTCTGGTCATGTGTTACGTAGATGATGGTAGTACCCAGTCTCTGGTGAAGCTTAGCGATCTCAATACGCATCTGTACACGAAGCTTTGCATCCAGGTTGGACAGAGGCTCGTCCATGAGGAATACCTTGGGGTTACGCACGATTGCACGTCCCATAGCCACACGCTGTCTCTGACCACCGGAAAGAGCCTTCGGCTTACGATCAAGGAGCGGAGTCAGGTCAAGGATCTTAGCTGCCTCTTTTACCATCTTATCGATCTCTTCCTTCGGAACCTTACGAAGCTTCAGACCGAATGCCATGTTATCATATACCGTCATGTGAGGATACAGAGCGTAGCTCTGGAATACCATTGCGATATCACGATCCTTGGGCTCTACGTCGTTTACAAGCTTCTCGCCGATTCTCAGCTCACCGGAAGAAATCTCTTCCAGACCTGCGATCATACGAAGTGTTGTGGATTTACCGCATCCGGAAGGTCCTACGAAAATGATGAACTCCTGATCGGCAATCTCAAGGTTGAAGTCCTTAACAGCCTCAAAGCCGTTAGGATATACTTTACATACGTCCTTTAATGATAGATTTGCCATGAAATCTTCCTCCTATTAATGATTTTCGTGGTTTCACAACCTAAGCAGTAGTATAACTGATAGCCCGATATTTGACCATAACACAACTACACAAAGATTACGAAACGATTTATACACTTTGCCTAAAGTTAAGATTTTTTATTTTTTCTTCATTTTTTCCAGGGCATGCTCCAGCTTTGCATACCTGGCTTCCACCAGAGAATTGGCGTTCAGACTGTCCCTGCCCTGCTGCTTGGCCACATCCAGGATCTGATCAAAGTTATCGAAAAATACCCGCAGAACCTCGGGATCGAAATTGCGGTCTCCGCTTTCCTTCATCAAAATCTCCCGGACCGTATCAAACGGCATCCCGGCTCTGTGCGGTCTGTCGTTGATCATACCGGTTACGGCATCCGCCAGCTGCAGGATCTTCTGGGGCGTGTTCATCTGGTTGCCGTCAAGCCCATCCGGATAGCCGGTCCCGTTACACCTTTCATGATGGCGTGCAGCGATCTCGGTCACCTCAGAATCCAGCCTGGACTCAAGGATTTCCCGGACAATGGGCACATGCTCTCTCATCATCTGCATTTCGTCATCACTCAGGCGCCGGTTGCTCTCTATGATCTCCTTGGGGATGGAAAGCATCCCGATATCATGGATCAGCGCCCCATAGTAGAGCATCTCCTGGGTTTTCTGATCCAGTCCCATCAGCTCGGCAAGCTGGCTGCAGATGCTGATGCAGACAGCCGTATCCATAACCTTCATTTGGCTGCGGAAATCCAGACAGTACATGATGGTCTCCATGTATTGCTTTTTTTCCTCATTGGTAAACATGAGGGTATCCACCAGGCTGCTCAGCTCCTGTTCATACTCCTCCGATTCGATCTTTTCAAAGATCTTTTCCTGCTTGATCGCCTTATCCAGAATATCCAGCGACTCCTTGGAAAAGCGCTTGCCCTCAAAAGGTCTGAAGGAGGACACCTGAAAACGATCTCCCAGTGCTTCGCGGTATACATCCACGCACTCTGCCAAAGACAGATAGGTGGTTACCGTCATATACTGCACATCTCCTTTTTCCGCCAGCTCCATAAAGGAAAGATGGTGGTTCAGCAGAATCTTTGCCCTGTCTTCAAAGGGAGAAAGGTGTTTTAAAAACAGATATCCATAGATCGAATGCGGAAGTGTGTTCCGGGTCTCAAAGGCAAGGGGAACGGCCAGATTATCGGTACGATAGGCGCCGATATCATGGAGCGTGGCCAGCATGGCATACTCCGCCATCTCGAACTTTTCATACCCGCCCTTGGTCTCCAGCATCTTATAAAGAATATAAGCCACACGGCTGCCGTGCTTCATCAGCCGCTTATCCAAAAGCTTCAGTGTATCTCTTGTCAGAAGAAAAATGTTTTTGCTCTTAATAAAATCCATACTGCAGGCCCCCCCAAAAAAGCTGCCTTACGTAAGCTGCCCGCCGAAGGAGAGGATCATCGGATAATACCTGACCCCTTCCTTGATCTCCATCAGACCGGCACTCTGAAAACCCATACGCTCATAAAACTTGTGTGCAAAGGGTGTGGCGTTCACCGTAAGACTGCCTCCCCCGCGCTGCTTTGTCAGCGCTGTTACATAGCGGATACATGCACGCCCGATTCCCTTCTTCTGATAGGTGGTATCCACAAACAAAAGGGAAATATGCGTTTTTTGGCGCAGCATCACCGCACCCACCAGGCGGTGTCCGAGATAAGCACCGAGCATTTCGAACTCCTCGAGTCTGCAGAACATCCGAAGATGCTCATCCGAGATAAAGTTCAAAAAGCTCTCAATCCCCTCCTGCTCCAGATCCGGCGCATTACAGCGCAAAAAAACCCGCCAGATCAGTGCAGTTGCAAGATCCCATTCATCCATGCCAAGCGGCTTGATCTCTACCTGGTCCATGTCCCAAACCCCCGCATCCTGCTCTTTTGCCCTTCCTACGCGCTTTTTCGCAGATCGGAATCCGGACATCCAAACATTATGTAACCTTATTCTATCAGATAATGATACTGAATACAATTGCAAAATACAGGAAAGTATGATACCTTATTAGAGTCATAGACGGTTCGGAGGGTTGTCCGAGTGGTCGAAGGTGCAGCTCTCGAAAAGCTGTGTGTTCCAAAAGAGCACCGAGGGTTCGAATCCCTTGCCCTCCGCTATTCTATGAACAATGTATGGTGGGTATTATGAGGTTTATTTGATGACTGACGGGGTAATATCTGAAAAAGCAAAAAGATCATCCGATGAAATGACCTTTTCACGTCTGGCTGTTTCTCTGGCACGGGATTATGCCAACATTTATCATATCAATATGGAAGACGGCCATTATACGGAATACACCTGCGGTGAGGATGACAAGCTCAGGATCATTTCCGAAGGGGATGATTTCTTTACCTATTCCAAGGATTTTTGCAACAGCCATGTATTTACGGATGACAGGGAAAAGTTTCTTTCCGTTGTCAACAAGGTGTCCCTTCAGAATGCTACGAAGGAACAGCGCTCCTATATGCTCAATTACCGGCTCATGGTCAACAACATTCCCATCCATTATCATCTGAAGGCCACCTGCCTTCGGGATGAAAACGGAGAGTTTATCGTCATCGGCGTGCGGGAAGTGGATAAGGATATGCGCCACCAGATCCAGATGGCTTCCGAGCCCGAGATCTATGCCCAGATCGCCCATGCCATGCTCAACCGCTATGAAGTGATCTACTATGTGGATATCGTGACGGATGAGTATATCGAATACAGCACCAGTGAAAAATATGCCACCCTGAATATGGGTGTCCGAAGCTCGAACTTTTTCGAGGATTCCATGGAGAATATCCAAAACAATATCCATCCCGATGACATTCCGCTTTTGCAGACAGAGATGCAAAAGGGCAAGCTGCTCTTTGAACTGAGCAAGGACAGCACCTATTCCATCAACTATCGTCTGATCCTGGACGGGGTGCCCGAATACGTGAACCTGCGGGCTGTCAGACCCAAGAACGACAACCGCCACATCATCATCGGCGTGACCAACATCAATGATGCCATGACGCGGGAGCTGGAATACAAGGAGGCTATGACGCTGGCCGTCAAGGATCCCTTAACTGGCGTAAAAAACAAACGGGCCTACCTGGATGCTGAGCAGTCTCTGGATGCCCAGATCGCCGAAAAGGAGGAGCCCGCCTTTGCCATCGTGGTCTGTGATATCAACGATCTGAAGCATGTCAATGATGAAGAGGGTCATCTGGCAGGCGATGACTATATCAAGGACTCCTGCACCCTGATCTGCGATGCCTTCAAGCATTCTCCGGTCTTTCGGATCGGCGGAGACGAATTCGTTGCGATCCTGCAGGGCATCGACTATACCGACTATATCAAGGTCTTTGAAAACTTCCGCAGGGTCATTCAGAAAAACCATGATTCCGGCGGTATCGTGATCGCCTCCGGGCTTGCGGTATTCGATCCGCAGATCGATCTGTCGGTATCCGACGTCTTCAAGCGGGCAGACCGGATCATGTACAAGAACAAATCGACGTTAAAGCTCCATTAAAAACAATATCTATGCAAGCAAAAACAGGACCCCGAAGGTCCTGTTTTTTATGGTTGATATGCTCTGTCTATCCGAAGATCTTGGCAAAAAAGCCCTTGATCGCATCCACAAACTTCTGGATATAACCGGAAGCCGTTCCCTTGATCATTTCCTCGGCGACCTGCTTCTCCACATCCGGATCGGTCACATGGTTGATAAAATCGGCTCCGAACTTCTGATACAGATCCTCTGCCTGGGATACCAAAAGGTTGGGATCGATCCCCAGCTCTCTGATCTTATCCATGACCTCTACGATCTTTTTTACCTCTGTATCATCCAGCATGATACCGAATTTTTCTTCTCCCTCCGCGATGGCCTGTTCCACATCGGCATCCGTTTCCAGCTCACCCGCTGCCACCTTGGCCTTTACAAAGGCGATCAGCTGCTCGACCTTCTCGGCATCCTCCTCTGAAAGCTTGCCGGAGGCATCCACCTCATTGAGCGCCTCTGCGATTTCACCGGTGGTAATGAGCTCATCCATCGCCGTGTCCAGCTTCTGGTCGGAAACCGCTTCCCCGCTGACATTCTCATAAGCCTTGATGGCGCCGATCAGTCCCGCGGTACCGGAAATGGGAGAGGGTCCCACCACCAGGATATCCGCATCCTGCACACCTGCCGTCAGCAGGGCATTTCTGTACATTCCGGTGGTGCAATAGGTGATGTTTTTGGTCGTCACGCTCACACCCGCACCAGTCTCTGCCGGAAGGATCCGTACACAGGAAAGGGCCTTTGATCCGATAACGGAGCTGTCCAGATACTGGTCCAGATACTGATGCTCCTGCTGGTTGGTGATGGTGAGCACCTGGTAGCCGCTAAGATCGGCCTCCGTAAGATTCATCTGGGACAGCACGCTTGCGCGCTGATCGGCGGAAAGGTCCGCACCGAAGGCAATGATGGGCTTGTCAAATTTGACACCCGATGAGGCATATACACTGCGGCTTTGGGCCAATGTAACAAACAGCCCCAAAATGAGCATTGCCGCCAGATAAACCGCGCCCTTTGCAAGTCTGTTTCGATATGATTTCATTTCCGTTCACTCCTCTTTCTATGCGTTTTAGATCAGTCCAGCTTCTGGATCTGCGTCACATAAACAAGCTCGCAGGAGCCGTCGCCGGTATCCTCTCTGGTGGTACTGGAGTTCCACCAAAAGGTGGAGCCGTCCGCCTTCTTGGCATCGATATTGACCAGATACCCCTTGATCCGGACATAGTCTCCTTTTTTGATGCGCTTAACCAGCGCTCTTATGGTATCATCCGCCGGAATCAGATGGGTATTCGCACTGCAAAGACTGATGGTCTCCAGGTTTCCGATCTTTTGCACCTCGGCATCGCTGTTCAGCTGCCAGTAATACCTGCGTGATGACTGACGCCAGTGAAAATTCACGTCTTTGTTCTTTTCCGCTACCTCTCCCCAGGCAAGTGCCAGATCCTTCGGCGAAAGCCGGTCACCCAGTCTGGTGCCGTCATATCCTTTGGCACTGACTACCAGTGCTTTGATATCGTAGCTGTACTGATAGTCGATCTTAACCGTATAGCCGTCGATCTCGCGTGTGACGCCGCCGCTTACCTTTTCCTGCTTTGGCTCCGGGATCCCGGGGATGGCCCGCTCCCTTCCCACATGGGAATAGACCAGATACAGGATCACGGCAATGCAGGCAATGGGGATCAGATAGCTTAAAACAGATCTGTTTCTATTTCCCATATCCGTTTCCTGCTGCCTTCGGAAGGCTGTTTTTCAGCCAGTTGTAAACATCCTCCCAGACCTTTTCTCTTTCCGTCTCGTTCAAAAGCTCATGCCGAAGACCGGGATAGAGCTTGAGCGTCACCTTGGACAGGCCCAGATTCAGATAGGTATCATACAGCTCCCGGGGATCCTTGCCCCAGGCACCCACCGGATCCTCCGTCCCCGAAGCGATCAGGATCGGAAGCTTTTGCGGAATCCTGCCAAGAAGGCTTTTGATCTGCATCCTTCTGCTGATCTCGGCCAGGGTATAAAAGCCGTTTAAGGTAAAGGTGTAGCCCGTACACAAAGGGTCCTTTACATACTTTTCAAGCTCCTCAGGATCCGAAGTAACCCAGTCATAATAGGTCCTTGGTTGCTCGATGTGATCCATGTAGCTTGCAAAGGTCATGGCCGCTACCTTTTTGGAAACATACCGATCTCCCTTGACGGCGCGCATGGCGCGGACCAGGACCTGGGCCCCTGCCAGAAAAGTGGCAGCGGGCGTTCCCGTTCCCATGATGATCGCTCCGTCAATGCCGTTTCCGTAGCGAAGCAGATAGTTTCTGAGCATCAAAGATCCCATGCTGTGTCCTAAGATAAAATAAGGCACGCCCGGGTACTGTTCCTGCGTGATCTTCTTTAATCTGTGAACATCCCGCACAATGACGGTCGCCGCATCGTGCTCTGCAAAATACCCGAAGGTGCCGCCTTCGGGTACTGATCTTCCGTGTCCTAAATGATCCTCACCCGTGACCAGGATCCCCTTGCCCGCCAGATAGCGGGCAAAGCGATCATACCTGTCGATATACTCGTTCATGCCGTGGACGATCTGCAGGATCGCCACCGGAGCCGTATCAGGCTTCCAGACCGAAGCATATAACTCGGTTTTTCCGTCGCGGGAGTCGAATGTAAATTCTTCTTTCATACGGTTTCCTTTATATCACGAATACATATGCATTCATAATCCATCTGCTTAGCAGATCTCGGCACCTGCAGGCATATTCTTATCCGGAACCATCAGTGCCAGATTGCCGTCGGCATCCTCTGCGCAAAGCAGCATGCCTTCACTCAGGACGCCTGCCAGCTTCGCGGGCTTTAAGTTCACCAGAACCATAACCTTCTTGCCTACCATGTCCGCAGGGCTGTAATGTGCCTTGATCCCGGAAACGATCTGCAGGGTCTTGGAGCCCACCTTCACCTGGGAGCAAAGGAGCTTCTTGCTCTTGGGAACCTCCTCACAGGCAATGATATGACCTACCTGGAACTGCATTTTTCCGAAGTCCTCGAAGCTGATTTCATCCTTTTTCTCGATGTCGATCACAGCTTCATCCCCGGCGCCTGCACCGCCCAGCTCACGCAGCTTGGCATCCGCTTCCGCCTGTGAGATCCGGCCTGCCTTTAACAGATTTTCCGTTGCCTTTTTCTGATGGGCCACATATTCCTGTCTCTGGGCATCCTCAACCTCTGCGGCCTTTTTCAGGATCTCTTCCTTATCCAGTCTTGCAAAGAGGATCTCGGGCGCATCGGTTACTTTGGTGCCGGATACATACTGTCCGAAGGAAGACAGGGTATCAAAATCATAAAGCCCGGCATTCAGCTGCCCCGCGATCTTTTCCGCGGTATCCGGCATAAAGGGACGCAGCAGGCTTGCGCCGATCATGATCCCTTCACACAGATGGTACAGCACCGTTGCAAGGCGGTCCTTTTTGCTCTCATCCTTTGCCAGAACCCAGGGCTCTGTCTCATCAATGTATTTGTTCAGTCTCTTGAAGAGGGTAAAGATCTCGGAAAGGGCATCTGCCACGCGAAGCTCCTCCATCTTTTCCTCCACGATCCTGTAGGTGCCGGTAGCAACCTTTCGAAGGTCCTCATCGATCTGCTGCTCGGACAGCATCTGTCCGGTCTTGCCGGCTTCCTTCACCTCATCGGAGGCAGTCTCTTTATTCTCTACCACGCCGCCGAAATACTTGTTGCTCATGGCAACGGTACGGTTGACCAGATTGCCAAGCGTATTGGCAAGGTCGGAATTGACACGCTCCGTCATCAGCTCCCAGGTAATGGTACCGTCATTCTCATAAGGCATCTCATGCAGCACAAAGTAGCGTACCGCATCCAGGGAAAAGATGTTGATCAGATCATCCACATAGAGCACGTTTCCCTTGGACTTGCTCATCTTTTCTCCGCCCTGCAGCAGCCAGGGATGACCGAAGACCTGCTTCGGAAGCGGCTCGCCGAGCGCCATCAGGAAGATGGGCCAGTAAATGGTATGGAACCGGATGATGTCCTTGCCGATCAGATGCAGATCCGCAGGCCAGTATTTTTTATACTGCTCCGAAGAGTTACCGTCCGCATCATAGCCGATACCGGTGATGTAGTTGGAAAGCGCATCCAGCCATACATAGACTACATGCTTATCATCAAAATCTACCGGAATGCCCCACTTGAAGGAAGTACGGGAAACGCACAGATCCTGCAGTCCCGGCAGAAGGAAATTGTTCATCATCTCATTCTTACGGCTCACGGGCTGGATGAACTCCGGATGGGTATTGATATGCTCGATCAGACGATCCGCATATTTGCTCATCTTAAAGAAGTATGCCTCCTCCTTTTCCTCATGCACATTGCCGCCGCAGACAGGGCATTTGCCATCTGCCAGCTGTGCCTGGGTATAGAAGGCTTCACACTCGGTACAGTACTGGCCTTCGTATGCGCCCTTGTAGATATCGCCCTGCTCATAGAACTTCTTGAACATCTTCTGGATCTGGACCTCATGATCCGCGTCGGTGGTCCGGATAAATCTGTCATAGTCCGTTCCCATCAGATCCCAAAGACGTTTGATCTCGCCTGCGGTCATATCCACAAATTCCTTGGGGCTCATGCCTTCTTCGATGGCCCTGGTCTCGATCTTCTGTCCGTGCTCATCCGAACCGGTCTGGAAATGAACATCAAACCCGTCCGCCTTTTTATACCTTGCGATGGCATCTGCCAGAATGATCTCATAGCAGTTGCCGATATGCGGCTTGCCTGAAGTGTAGGCAATGGCCGTTGTCAGATAATACTTTCCTTTGCTTTGCATAGATACTTCCTTCTTCCTGTTTCTATTTTTATGACTTTGCTGCCTCTAAGAGCTTTTGCTTCAGCTGGCCTTCGATCTGGGCAAGCTCTGCCTCTGCGGCACGTCTCTTTGCCTTGCCCTCCTTCTGGATGGCAACCACCTCGTCCATAGTGGAGATCAGAAGCTCGTTGGTGGTCTTTAAGGTCTCGATATCCACGATACCTCTCTCGGACTCCTTGGCACTTGCGATGGTCGCCTGCTTCAGGGTCTCTGCATTCTTCTTCAGAAGGGCATTGGTCATGTCATTGACCTCGCGCTCCGCCCTTGCTGCCTGGTTGGAATGCTCTACGCCGATGGCGATAACCATCTGGTTCTTCCAAAGCGGGATCGTGTTTACGATGGTGGACTGGATCTTCTCCGCCATCATCTGATCGGAGGTCTGGACCATACGGATCTGCGGTGCGGTCTGCAGCGCGATGTTTCTGGTCAGCTCCAGGTCATAGATCTTCTTCTCAAAGCGGTCACACTGGGCTGCAAGATCCTTTGCCGCCTGCGCATCCTCAACCAGTCCGGTCTGGGCTGCCTTGTTCTGCAGCTCGATGAGCTCTCCGGCTCTGACCTCCTCCAGTTTCTTCTTGCCGGCCAGGATGTACATGGTCAGTTCTTTAAAATATGCCAGATTCAGATCGTACATCTTATCGAGCACATCAATATCCTTCAAAAGCGTGATCTGATGTCTCTCCAGCTCATGTGCAATGGCGTTGACATTGGTCTCTACCTTGGCATATTTTGCCTTCATGGCGGTCATCTTGTTGGCGCCCTTCTTAAAGAAAGCGGAAAGACCCTTCTCGCCGTTGTCGATCTCAAAGCTCTTAAGCTCCGTTACAAGGCCCGTGATCATATTTCCGACTTCGCCCATATCCTTGGTCCGTACATTGCCCATGGCCTTTTCGGAAAAATCAGCCATCTTCTTCTGGGTGCCTGCACCGAAGCTCATGACTGCCTTGGCATTGGTCACATCGATCTTCTTGGCAAAATCCTCTACCTGACGAAGCTCTTCGGGAGAAAGGTTTACCTCCTCGGGATGAACACCCTTTTGCTTCATCAGCTTAGCCGTCTCATCGGATACGGAAAGCTGTGCCAGGTTCAAAGCCTCCTCCGCTGCGGAAACGCTGCTGACAGCAACCTCGGTCTCTTCCTCGGCAGGTACATCAAAGGTCAGTACCGGTGCGGTAGGTGCCTCTACGATTACATCATCGAACTCTTTTGCCATTGTTTTTTCCTCCCTGTATGTTTGTATTTTTAGTTATTGCAATTCATCCCCTGTTAAGCCGTCCTGTTGTAACATCGTCTTCATCACGGAGATGTCGCTCGATACGTCCCAGGCCAGATCCTCAAAGAGGCTGTCCAGAAGCTTTTCGAAGGCATCGTTGATGGTGTCCATAGCGGACTCGATCTCTTTCTTGGTATTGGTGATATTGTCTCCCACCTGCGGCTGTTTATCGACCTCGATATATGCCGAGAGCAGCTTTTCCGTGGTAGGCAGGTAGTACTCCATGAATTTCCGGAGGCTCTGGGCGGTTTCGGGCTTCTTTTTCACCTGCTCGAAGATCTTATACATGATACTCTCGAGCCGGTACAGTTTGTTGGACATCTCCAGCGTATCCGGAATCAGGTCGTTGTAATGGCGGACCTTCTTCAGATACTCATTGCCCTCCCGAAGCAGCTCCTTCACTGTCGCATCCACATCACCTGCGGTAAAGTAGTTCTCCCGCTTTTCCTCCTCCTGCTGGCGCTTTTTATAGCTGTCGGCTGCATTTCGGTACTGGTCATAGGCCTGATCCGTCAGAAGCAGCATCTCCTGCTCATCATCCATCCGGGCCTGGGGCAAAAGCCCCTGCTTTTTCATCTGCTCCAGCTTTTTCCGAAGCTTTTTCTCTGCGATCCCGATTTTTCCTGCCAGCTCATCGATCTTAAAGTATTCCGCATTGCCTACATAGCGGCCATACTGGTAATACTCATTGACCATATCCTTTTTCTTCTTGCCCGAGGAAAACAGCACGCCGGAGACACCTGTGATCAGGGCACCCGTCACGATGGGAAAGACCATTCCGGTAGCCGCCAGAGCGGTTCCGGCAACGACCTGCGCCGCCGCGATGATCCCGGTAAATACGGTACCGATCCCGCCCATGGCCATACCCATGGAGCCGAACACCATCGGCGCAAGCCCCGTATTTTTGCTCACATTCCTGCTGTTAAAGGGTGTCGGTGCAAAAAAGTCTCTCTGGGACTGCGTTCCGTATGCATACTCAGGTGCACTTCTCTGTCTTTGGACCGGACCTGTCTGTCTGGCAGCATTCTGATAAGCACCCGTATCCTTTCCCGCATGCATGGCTGCCTGCTGCAGATTCTTCGCACGGTCGGGATTGCGGTAATCATACTGTCCATAGGCACCCTTCTGACCGAAGAGGTGCGAGGCAGAAGCGCTCTGGTCGGGCCTTGCCGAATAGGTTCCGGAGGCCGCACCGTTTCCATAGACCTTCTGATAGCCTGCGCGGTTTTGGCTGCCGGAATAGCTGCCGGACATCCTTGACTGAGAGGAGGAGTTCGGTGTATTTGGACCCTGCCGCCTCTCTGAGGAGTAGCGTCTGTATGCATCACTGGAATAAGCACCCTTTGAAAAATCCGCAGAGGCTGTTGTCTTTTGCGCACTCTGCTGTGTATTGGAGGAGCTCCTTCCCTCTGCATAATTGGGCTGATAGATGCCGTCCCGCTTATTGGTCGGCTCCACACTCCCGGTATAGACCTGATCCTCTCTGGTTACCTGCGCTGTGTGCCCGTTGCTGCCCTGGGAGCGCAGATCCTCGGTTGCCACGCTCACGCGCCCCTGGATCTTTTTCCCCAGATCCTGAAATTGATTGGTTTCCACGGCGGTCATGACATCATCCAAAATGCCGCTGCCCGCATCCAGGATTTTCTCTACATCCATTGTAATACCTTTACTTCTATTGTTTTATTGCATAGATATGTATATTTTACTCTAAATTCCCCATTCTGTCTAGAATGAAGTACGATAGCGGACGGCACTTCGCGCTTAGGCGGACGGAGAAAACGGATAGGGGAAAACCCCCTATCCGCTTCTCATCTTAGAAGGTATGGTGTTTACTGAGCCTGCGTATTTACATTGACCACGGCGCCTTCCTCGGGAAGTCCCGTGACATTGATGTTTTTGTTTACCTTGGCATCGTAGGTTTCAGCTCTCATGACCTCCTTCAGATCCACGCCCGTGGTCTCTTTCATGGATTCAAACAGCTTACTCATGACGATGGGAACATTGTCTGCTACCTGGCTCATTCCGTTTCCGCCTTCACCGCCGCCGATGATGGTGATCTTGTCGATCTGAGAAAGAGGAGCGGCGATCTGTTTTGCAATATCGGGCAGTACCTGGATGATCATCTCGGTCATAGCCACCTTGTTATATTTCTGATAAGCCTCCGCCTTCTTTTCCATGGCCTCTGCCTCCGCAAGACCCTTGGCTCTGATGGCTTCCGCTTCCGCAATACCCTTGGCGCTTACACCGGCAGCCTCGGCATCATATTTTGCCTTGATACCTGCAGCTTCCTGCTCGGCTGCGAACTTCTCAGCCTCGGCTTTGGCTTTCTTGGCCTCTGCCGCTTTTTCCTGCTCGAACTTTTCAGCCTCTGCATTTTTCTGACGTCTGATCAGGTCTGCTTCCGCTACCCTCTCTGCCGCATACTTTTCTGCATCTGCCTTTTTCTCGATCTGAGCAGCCAGCTCCTGCTCCTTAACCTGTACCTCTTTCTGTTTCAGTTCAGCCTCGCGCTCTGCCTTTGCGATCTGCGCATTGACGGTAGCGGTCTGGATACTTCTCTGCTGTTCCTGATTCTGGATCTCATAAGCCGCATCTGCTTCGGCCCGCTTGATATCGGATTCCTTTTTCAGCTCAGCCTTCTTGATCTCCAGCTGGTTCTGACGCTGCGCGATCTGGGTATCCGCTGCCACTCTGGCATCATTGGAAATCTGATCGGCTTCCGCTTCGGCAACCTTGATATCTCTTTCGGCCTGTGCCTTTGCAATGGCTGCATCCTTTTTGATCTTTGCGGTATTGTCCATACCAAGATCGGCGATGAGTCCGTTCTCATCCGTTACATTCTGGATGTTGCAGGATATGATCTCGATACCGAGCTTAGCCATATCCTTGGATGCCTTTGCCATTACCTGATCCGAGAACGAATCCCGGTCGGTGTTGATCTCCTTTAAGGAAAGGGTACCGATGATCTCACGCATGTTACCTTGCAGAGAATCCTGCAGATCTGTCGTGATCTGGGAGGAAGACTTATTCAAAAAGTTCTTCGCTGCCAGCTGGATACCTGCGCTGGTGGGCTCGATCCGCACCTTTGCGACCGCATCCACATTGACGTTGATGAAATCATTGGTGGGAACCGACTGCTCCGTTTTGATATCTACGGACATCTGTCCTAAGTACAGCTTGTCAAGTCTCTCAAAGAACGGTACCTTTAAACCCGCACGTCCGGTTAAGATCTTCGGCTCTCTTTTCAAACCTGAAATGATGAACGCTCTGTCGGGGGGAGCCTTTACGTAACTGGAGAATAGCAGCACGATCAAGAATACTACGATCAGTACCACAATACCAATCTGGATCATCGTAAAGTTTAACATGTTGTTACCATCCTTTCTCTCGGGAGCGCTGTCCCGGTGGCACGCTTTCGGGCCTTATGTTTGTAACCCGTCTGCGTTTGTGTTTTGATGAAACAATCATACCAATCCAAGGTGCTTTCGTCTATTTAACTTTGAGAGAAATATGAAATTCTATTTTGCGATTTCCGAAAAATAAAATCCATGCTATACTAAAGCCGGGAAAAAATGCAGACAAACCGAGGAGTTGCATAATAAAAATACAAAAAGACGCGTTCATAAAGGAGATCCGTATGGGAAGAAAATCCACAAAGCAGAACAAGAACATCTACCAGCTGACCCGCGAGGAGCAGGGGCTGACCCGGGAAAAGGCATCGGAGCTGATGGAATACATCTCCCCGGAGCGGATCGAAAAGATCGAGAATGAAAAGGTGCGCATCCTGCCGGATGATATTCTGGCAATGGCCAAATGCTACAAAGCACCGCATCTTTGCAACTACTACTGCACCCATGACTGCGAGATCGGGAAACGGAACGTCAAACCCATCGAGTTTAAGGAGCTGTCCGTCATTGCCGTTGAGACCATCAACAGCCTGAGCCAGCTTAACAAAGAAAAAGACCGCCTTCTCGAGATCGTGGAAGACGGCCGGATCAACGATTATGAAAGGGATGATTTCATCCGCATCAAAAAGCGGCTGGATAAGCTTGCAACCTCCATCGGCTCCCTGCAGCTGTGGCTGGAGGAAAAGATCGCCGAGGGTGAGCTGGAGGAGGCGGACTTTCAGGATACCGCAAAGGTATGATCTAAGGGTATAACATCGGACGCAGCGCGGAATTTTCCCCTTCGGGATAATCGGCATCCTTTGCAGTGTTTCGCACCTGCTTCATCAGATTTACATTGTGCATGGAAATCTCAAAGGTCAGTCCGTAGATATGGGCCGAAAAGATCATATCATCCAGATCAAAGCTTCCCTTTTCCTCAAATCTGGCAAGCGCGATCAGCTCCAAGAGATGGATCCCGCGAAAGACCGAGATCAGGGGCCCTTCGATGCTGCCGTCCTGAACGGCATCCAGGAGCTGTCTGTGGGCAAAATAGGCAGCGGTCCTTCTCATATAAAACTTCGCTTCTTTGCAGCTTTCATAAAACGCTTTCCGGAGTGCATCCGCATGATCCAAAAGCGCTCTGACTCTGACAAAGACCTGCTCGGAGAGCTCATGTCCCTCAAAATACAGCGCATCATCCAAAAGAGACGCAAATTCCTCCTTTGTTTCATAAGTTCCAAAAAGCCTTTCATCAAAGGCTCCGGCCTGCAGCGCCTCTACCATACCATCGCGGAAGGCAAGAAGGGCACGCGTTTTCTGCAAAAGCTCCGGGGAGATTTCCTTAGGCGTCTCTTCCTTTGTCTTTACAAACTCCAGCCTGTCACCGGGCTGGGTATAAAGAAGTCTTGCCACCTCGCTGCAGGCGATAAGCAGCCGGTCCTGCCGATAGTTTCCGACCATGACCTCCTGCTCTCTCGGATAGATATCACAGATCCTGATCTGCGCCTTTTCTCCGCACCGAAGCCGCACGCTGCAAAGCCTGTCATCGGTCAAAAACGGACATCTGCCGTGCTCCTTTAAGCGAATGAACCACTCCCCGTTTTCCTCAAAGATGTGGGAGCGAAGATACTCGCCCGTTTCTCCCTCCATCTTTTGATAAAGCTCTACCGTCTCCGGATCCATGGGCAAAACCCATGCAAAGCAGCAGGAATCGATACAGGTGGTATTACCCGTACACTGAAACGCATCATAATACACCGGTTTTTCACATAAGATCTCTTGCATACTATCCTCCGCAAATCGTTTTATTGTTCCTGGTTCAGATCGTCCAAAAAGATGTCATATGCCTCTTTGGAATCCGGCGGGACGATCGCCCCGGACTTGATCTTATCCTCGATCAAAAGCGTTGCATCATACACCTCATCCCGGAAGTTTTCGTGCTCTGTGGGAATGCCTACCGCCCCCTCTGTCAGACCGAAGCTTAAGGTCTTTCCGCCGATGGGCTCCTGCCTTACAAAGGAAAGGGAAACCCGCTCGATGGCCACATCCACCTTTTTCAGCGCCGAGGTCAGAACATTGGCCGGTGCCAGATAGGACTGATCCTTGTCCACGCCGATCACAAACTTTCCGTTTTTTTCTGCAGACCGGATCACGCCCAGGCCCGCACCGCCGGCCGCATGATAGATGATATCGCATCCTTCGGCATACATCGCATCCGCCAGGCCCTCGGCCTTTTCATCATCCGAAAAGCTGTCTGCATACTCCACCAGCACCTCTGTCTGCTTGGAGTAGGTTTTGGCGGCATACTGCACGCCTGCCTCAAAGCCGTACTGGAACTGGTCAATGGTGGCGGATCTCTCTCCGCCGATAAAGCCGACCTTGCCGCTGCCGGTCACACTGCCCGCAATATAACCCACCAAAAAGGAGGGCTCCTGGGCACGGAACATCACGCCCGTGACATTCTCCGGTGCCTCTTCAAATCCGAAATCAATGATCGCAAAATTCTTATCCGGCTCCGTTTTTGCACTTTCCAAAAGCGCATCCGCGCTGTTATATCCGATCCCCCAGCAAAGATTACAGCCCTCCGAGATCAGTTTTTTAAAACCCTCGGAAAACTTCTGCTCAGAGCCGGTATTGGCCACAGCGGTCTGAATCCCGTAGGCCGCCTCCAGATTGCTCAGGCCGTCCTTGGCACTTTGCTTAAAGGAATCATCACTTAGCGCTGCATCCTCGGTATCATCCGTCACAATACCGATCTTCCAGGCATCGGACAATCCCTCCGCGGCAGCGTCCCCGCCGGTCTCATCAGCCGCTTTGTCATCTCTTTCCCATACGCGGACCAGCTCAATCTCATCACTTGCCTTCCCGCAGCCGGTCAGGAAAAAAGCGCAAAGAACGGCTGCAAAAAAACGTACTTTGGTTTTGCTCATTTTCACAACATCACCGCCATTTTATACATTCGTTTTACACCGGACCCAGATAACGCAGGGCCAGCATGGTCATATCATCAAACTGGGGTGCAGCGCCCACAAACATATCGATATCTCTGCGGATGCTCTTTAACAGCTGCTGCGCATCCTCGTCGGAATGCGTCGAAAGAGAAGAAAGCATCCGCTTTTCCCCGAACAGATCCTTATCCACATTGGTGGCTTCCGTGATACCGTCCGTGTAAAGATAGAGCACCTCACCAGGCTTCATCTTAATCTCATTGTTTTGCATCTTGATCCCTTCAAAGGTGGCAAGGGGCAGGGAGGGTTTGTTCTTTTCCAGCTCAAAGCCCTTTCCTTCCCTGCAGATGGCAGGATACTCATGTCCCGCGCTGGCAAAGGTGATAAGGCCGGAGGAGATCTCCAGGATCCCGAACCATACCGTCACAAACAGATCCGCATCATTGCCCTCACAGAGCTGATCGTTGACATTTTCCAGCACCTGGGCAGGTCCCGTATAGCCGCCGGTCAGGGCGCGGTTTTTGATCAGCGTCTTGGCGATCACCATAAACAGGGCCGCCGGCACACCCTTTCCGGAAACGTCCGCAATGACAAGCCCCAGATGATCCTCATCGATCATAAAGAAGTCATAGAAATCGCCGCCCACCTCTTTTGCAGGATCCATGGTGGCATACAGATCAAACTCCTTCCTGTCCGGAAAAGCGGGAAACAGCCTTGGCAGCATATCCGACTGGATCTGGGTGGCCACATTCAGCTCCGCTCCGATCCTTTCCTTTTCCGCGGTGACACTCGTCAGCTCCTCAATGTATCTGGTGATCCTCTGGGTCATATCCTCAAAGGAAACACCCAGGGAATGCAGCTCATCCTCGTGCGGGAAACGCTTAAGATCCAGGGACAGCTCTCCGCTTTCATAGCTCTCTACCTGCTTCTCCAGGTAGGTAAGGGGATTTATGACGTTCTTGCGGATCGTCAGGATCATCAGCACCGCCACCGTCAGGATACTGATGACCTGTACCGCAATGATGCCTGCGATCGAGCGCGTGATCTGCTCTCCGATATTCTTGATGATATAATCCGCCTCTACCATGGCTGCCACATTGCCGTCCGAATCCAGAATGGGAGCCCAGGCGGAAATGGGTTTTCCGTATCCCGCATCCTGCCCGAGGATCAGTCCCGTGGATGCCCGTTTATTCTGCACGTCGGGAAGCAGATGATCATACTCCGACTGTCTGTATTCAAAGGTCATTCCGGGCGAAGCGATCAGGTCCGGATCATCGTTTGCGGCCTGGGCTTCGATCAGATAGGTAAAATAGGTATCCTCCGGCTTAAAGATGTACAGATACTGCAGATCACTGAAGTCATTCTTGATATTGTCCATATATTCCTTGATGTCCTCATAATACTCATCCCTTTCGTAGGTTTCCCCAAACTCCTTAACCCAGTCGCCGTCGATCTGATCCGCCAGTATCCGCACCAGATCCTGTGCCTTTTTGCTGTACTGGTTGTAATAAATGGTCCTGACCGAAAACGCACTGATGGCCACGATCACCGTCGCCATCAACAGCATCAGCAAAAGAACCCCCATCAGGATCCGGGCATTTAACCCCTGCTTTTTCTTTTCCTGCGTTTGTGTATCCTTTTTTTCGATATCTTCGCTCATGTTTTCCTCCTGCCCGGCCATGCTCTCTTTTCCCCTGTGTTGCGATCGCTGTGATCTCAGATCCGGATCACTTCCAAAAGTGCCCCGCATTTGCAATGCGTTCCGCAGATGGGACAGCTGATGCCAAAGGTGTGGGCATCCTTGTAAAAATCCGCTGCCAGCTTATGATAGATGGGCTTTCCCATAGCCTCATACACATTCTTCGCGGGAATGCTGCCGTCCGGATAGACCCAGATCTCCACGCAAAACAGCTCCACGCCCCTGCTTCTTAAATCCTCTAAATTCAGCCGGGCAAGCTCCTTTGCGATTCCCCTTGCGCGGTAGCCCCGATCCACCATCAGCGCATCCACCGTGACCGTGCGCCGGTGGGCGGTGGCGTGCTCAAGCTCCCTTTCATAGTCCGCATGCGGATAGGTCAGAAGGACGCCCTCCTGGAAGGTGAAATACCCGGCCACCTTATCCGTATCCTGGTCCATGGCCTTGTAGCCGAAGTACCTTCCCTGCTCAAAGGCAGACCGGATGGAGCTTCGGACCGCTTCCCCGCTGTTTAAGTAGGTCTCATAATATTCGATGATATCCTTCAGATCATCCTTCGTGACCCTGCTGTAAGTGATCATTGCTTTTTCTCCTTCTTCATCCCGAGCACAAAGATGCAGGTCAGGATAAACAGACCGGCGCAGAAGCACCCGATCCCCTGTCTGTAGCCGAGGGTGATCAGGGCACCATATACCATGGGTCCGATGGTCTGTCCGAGATTCTCAAAGACGGAATAGACGCCCATGGATTTGGAGTTTCCGTACCG
>JAILHW010000173.1 GCA_024695605.1 Lachnospiraceae bacterium
CATCAGTATCGCGATCACCGCAGCCGAGACCGGACACCTTGTGTTCTCTACCCTGCATACCGTGGATGCGGCTTCTACCGTTGACCGTATCATCGACGTATTCCCGGAGCATCAGCAGCAGCAGATCCGTGTACAGCTTTCCAACGTTATCGAGGCGATCATTTCCCAGACCCTGATCCCCAATATCACCGGGGACGGCCGCTGCGCGGCATTTGAGGTTATGCATGCGACCTACGCCGTACGAAACCTGATCCGTGAAGGAAAGAGCCATATGCTCGATTCCATTATCCAGACAGGTAAGAAGGAAGGCATGATGACACTGGATGACTCCCTGATGTCCCTTTACATGGCGCGCAAGATTTCCAAGGAGGATTGCATCCAGTACTCCAGAGATCCCGAGAAGATGAAGACGAAGGTATTCTAAAAGGCGGGTCAGCTATATTGAGAATGGAACCCGGGGCCTGTAGCCCCGGGTTGATTTTATATTGTGTTTTGGGCGGATTATGAAAAAAAAGAACGGAAAGGACAACCGAATACAGAAAAACGGCATCGGGAAAAAGAGCATTTTGATGGGGCTTATGTCCTTTCTTATTCCGTTTACGATCCTGACGATCGCCTGCAAATATGCGGGAGCCATGCCCTTTGGGCCCAGAACGCTGCTGTGCGGTCGGGGAAGCGGGATGACTTTGCCGGCTATGTTCCAGGCCAGGGATCAGATCCTGCAGGGAGAGTATCTCTACAGCTTTTCCGCCGGAGGCGGCCAGAATCTGTACTACGAAAATCCGATCCTGGCCATGTTTTTGTGGCTTGCGCTTGTACCCGAGACCGCGCTGCCGTGGCTGATCAGCTTCGTGATCTTTGTCAAGATCGGTCTGTGCGGGACAACCATGTACCTGTATCTGAAGAAAGGTGTGTATCACAGCCCCTTGACGGAGCATCAGAATGATGCACTGATCCTGGCATTTTCCACCGCCTATGCGTTATCCTCCTATCAGCTTGGAATGGCGTATGACTTTTTCCAGGTGGATATCATTTGTCTGCTGCCCTTGCTGGTGCTTGCGATGGAGCAGCTTTTGTTTCATGGCAAACCGATTCCGTATGCGCTGGCTATGACATTGGAACTGATCCTATGCCGCGAGCATGTGATCAGCGCCTTTTTGTTTCCGGTGCTCTGGCTGTTTACATACACCTTTGAGAGTAAAAAGGAGTTTCTAAAAAAGGCTTTTTCCTTTGTTCTGTACACCCTGCTTGCCTTTGGAATGGCATTTTGGGCGATCTATGCCGTGCTGCTGAGCAATAACGAGAGACTGCTGGTCGAGTATTTTATGGATCAAAACCAGCTCCCTGACTTGTATTGCGGCTTTTTTGTGCTCCTTCTTCTGATCGTCTGCGTATTTCTGACAAATAAGAGAAAAAAATATTTTTACAGATATGCGATAGCAGCGATCATGCTGGTGTTTGCGCATAGCGGCATGGGCGATATGGTGAAAAATGAGGCAAGATTTTTCATCGGTCCGCCGGACCGGTATGTGATCTTTTGGGTGTTTCTCGTCGTAGATATCGCATGGGATGTACTTTGCGAGATCAGGGTGAAGGCAGAGGAGAGAGCACGGCAAAAGAGCGGGGATGCGGAGCGTGCTACGTCTTCGGAACCGGAGAGAAAGAAGCATACAGGGATTCAAAGAATATCAATGAAAGCAGTCGCAGGATCACTTTTGCTTTGCCTGGCTTTGTTGGAGCTTGGCATCAATACCTGTCTGATTTTTGATGAAGTGGCAGGCGAGAGAGAACTGATCGCCTATCATTCCGCATCCAGATGGCTGGGGAAGCAGGATACGCAGATGTCAGGGCTTGACAGAGTTGCCTTTGTCGGAGCGGAAAATGCCGACCAGGGACGGTGCGATCATCTTGCCAGCTTTGGGATCAGAAGCCGGTACCTGACCGCGCAGCAGATTGCTATGGGATCGTTTCTGGGCATGCAGACAAAAGGCAATGTGATCTATAATGCCTCGGTTCCTTCGCCGATGGATGCGCTGCTTGGCAGGATCAAGTATGTGGTTACGGAGGGGGATACAAATGGTGATATAGATACAACGGGTACTGCGAAAGATGCAGATGCAGCGGGTGCTGTGAAAGACGCAGATGCAGTGGGCGTTGTGGCAGATGCCGACAGTTCCCCGGATTCGGATCCTTCCGGGATTCGTGATTACCCGGATATCTACAAAGAGATCAGGAATGAGGGCGGCGTGCGGATCCTGGAGAACCGGATGATGATGCCCGAGGGCGTTTTTGTGGATAACGTGACAATGTACAAGCTGAACGCCGCATCCTCGAAGCAGCAGTTTGTGGATTTTCTGATCGACAGCTTTTCCGGCAGGGGCTTATATGAAGAGCCCGTGACCCTCGAAAGCTTTGGCGGCGATGAACAGTCGGCGGCCAGATGGCTGTCCGAAAAGGCAAAGGAGTCAGCCCTGCAGGCCGTGGTCGTTTCGGACGGACGTCTGATCGGAGAGATCCGGACCGATACCGATGGGTATATCTGTCTGCCCATTCCCTATGAACAGGGCTGGAGAGCAGTTGTTAACAACAAGAGGGCAGAACTTTTCAGGATGAAAAGCGGTCTGATAGCAGTAAAGGTGAAAAAGGGGCAAAATGAACTGCGACTGACCTTTATCCCCCTTGGCTTTATCACCGGGATCATGGTGACCTACCTGTCCTTTTTGATCCTGTTTCTGCTACAGGTAATCGGAGAGCCGGGAAAGAAGAACAAGAAAAACACGTTGCTGTGAGGGAAGGCAAAGCAAAGCTAAGTTTTTTTCTTACAAAGCCGGGTTTTGTATTAGAGTCCGGGCAGGAAATTGAGGATAAAGAGATCGTCAACTGGAATATAGGGTAGAAAAGTAAAGATGTTTGGAAGGCTTTATAGAAAATGAATAAGGAACATGATACAATGAGGCAGATTGTTTTGTGAGGTGACAAAGGATGTTGAACATATATTTCGGCGATATGCCGGAGGCTATATACAATACAGCTGTGTATTTCAAGAACACATACAGTGATAAGTGGATTACAGCGCCGTTGGGTAAAGAGATGATTTTGGATATCGACAAATCCGATGTGGTCAGTGCCTCTTTGATCGAGAGTCCGGTCCTCGGACCGATTTCGCCTTTGCAGTTGTCGGGAGGAGTAAAAACCCTGCTTCTGATCGCAAATGACAGAAAACACGTGTTTAATGCATCAACGTGCGGCGATAATTGTGCAAAATGGATTTTGAAGATGGCTGAAGACCGGAAGATTGTCATCAATCTGAGACACATGATGAATTTTGGGCAGGGAGAATTCAAGATCAGGATCATGAATAATAATGTCATTGCAAAAAACATGTATGACCTATTGGTCAATGCCGGGGAATTGGTCTGAGAGGCACATATGAAAGGAATTCAAAAAGTAAAAGTATTCAATAAAAAACTGAAATATGAATTTGAACTGTGCAGGAATATTACCATCATACGGGGAGACAGCGGCAGCGGGAAAACATCTTTGTATGATATGATCGCAGAACATACGCGGCTGGGAAGCGAAAGCGGAGTGAATATTGAGTGTAAAAAGAAGTGCGTTGCGTTGACAGATACAGATTGGAAGGC
>JAILHW010000233.1 GCA_024695605.1 Lachnospiraceae bacterium
ACCGGCGTGGAGGATTCCGAGAATATGAACATGATCTTTTCCCATGATTCGCTCGGAAACAAGATCCAGAATGAGCTCTCCGAGACCAAGAATCCCGGGGATAATATCGTGACGACGCTGGATGTGGATCTGCAGCAGGTCTGCTATGATGCCCTCGGCGTCTATAACGGCGCGGTGATCGTTTCCCAGCCGTCCACGGGAGCGGTACTTGCCATGGTATCCAAGCCGGATTTTGATCCCAATCAGATCGCAGATCTTTGGGAGGATCTGGTAAAAGATGACGAATCCTCGGTGCTGTTGAACCGTGCCACCCAGGGCGTGTATCCGCCGGGCTCTACCTTTAAGATCGTAACGGCGCTGGCCTACTACAGACAGGATAAGGAAAAGGCGCTGAGCTATCATTATAACTGCAACGGAAAATTCAATTATGAGGGCAGCACCATCCGCTGTTATCACGGCTCCAGCCACGGCAGTGAGGATTTTACCAAGAGCTTTGCCAAGTCCTGTAACTCCTCCTTTGCCAATATCGGAACCCAGCTGGAGTATCAGACGCTGCAGCAGACCTGCCAGAGCCTTTTGTTCGGCAATGCGCTCAAGACAAAGATTCCCTACAAGCAGTCTGTTTTTGCCCTGACGGAAAGCAGCAGCACCGATGACAAGCTCCAGACCGTGATCGGACAGGGGCATACGCAGATGACGCCGCTGCAGCTGAATATGATCACATCGGCCATTGCCAATCAGGGAAAATGCATGACGCCCTACGTGGTGGATCATATTGAGAATGCCAAGGGCAATGTGGTCAAGCGCTATGCGCCCCAGAATGAAGCGACCATGATGACCCAGGAGGAGGCGGAGTTTTTGACAGGCCTTATGACCGAGGTGGTCAAGAGCGGAACGGCAACAAAGCTCATCAATGACAGCTACACGGCAGCCGGCAAAACGGGGTCTGCGGAGTTTTCCTCCAACAAGGATGATTCCCATGCCTGGTTTACGGGATTTGCGCCTGCGGAGGATCCTAAGGTGGCGGTCACCATCATCGTGGAAGGGGCCGGTTCCGGCGGGGAATATGCCGTCCCCATCGCTAAGCGGATCTTTGATGCGGCACTTTTGGGCACAGCACAGTAAAATACGCTTGATTTTTCAAGATTTTTCTATCTTTTTTGCGCATTTTTTGATATACTTAATTTTGGTATTGCAAAGACAAATGTTCAAGGAGGAAATCGTATGTTTGATCAGATATTCGGTAATTATTTGGTTTCATCCGGTTTTTTGACCGCAGATCAGTTAGAGGATGTGATCGAGACGGAAAAGCAGGTCCGCGTAAAGCTCGGTCTCATTGCCGTAACGGAAAAGCTGATGACCAAAGAACAGGCGGATGAAGTCAATCATCTGCAGTCCGTGATGGATAAGCGCTTCGGCGATATCGCTGTGGAAAAAGGCTATCTGACTGATGAACAGGTAGGCAGACTGTTAAAGAAGCAGGGCAATATTTATATGGTCTTTGTGCAGACGCTTATTGACAAGAACCTGATGAGTCTGGATGAGATCGATGTCCTTTTGGATCGTTATAAAGCAGCTGAGGGCTTTTCCGACAGCGAGATGGATGATCTGACCAGCGGTGATATCGACCGTGTGATCTCCTTGTATCTGCCGGAGAACAACGAGCTTGGGATCAAGCACTGCGGGATCGTGATCAGGACCTTCCTTCGTCTGATCAGCTCCACGGCTTATGTATCCAAGGCCTATATGGTCAATGAACTGGTAGCGGATAATTTTGCAATGCAGCCCATCGAAGGGGATCATTCCATGAAGGCGGGCTTTGCAGGCGCAGGAAACGGTCTTTTGATGATCGCCAATCCGTTCTGCCAGGAAGAGTTTGAGACGGTGGATCTGGATGCGCTGGATGCAGTGGGCGAGTTCATCAACTGTATCAACGGTATGTTTGCTTCCCAGCTTTCCACAGACGGAGTGGATGTGGATATGCAGGTGCCGGCTTTTTATGAGAACAAATGCAGGATCAGCGGAGGTGAGTTCATCGTATTCCCCATTCATTTGGGAGATCAGGTGCTCAACTTCGTGCTTTCGATAGATTCCGATTTCCAGGTAGAAGAGATTCAGACGGAGGGATAAGTAAATGGCTAAAGTATTAATGGTAGATGATTCGAGAACTTCCAGAAAGCTGCTTCGCGGAATCCTGGAAGAAGCCGGACACGAGATCGTAGGGGAAGCAACCAACGGACAGGAAGGTGTACAGCAGTTTCAGGCATTAAAGCCGGAGCTGGTGACCATGGATATCACAATGCCCGTTCTGGACGGCGTAGAGGCACTGAAGATGATCAAGGCACTGGATAAGAATTCCAAGGTGATCATGGTCACTGCGGCAGGCCAGAAAGGCAAGGTTATGGAGTGCATCAAGGCAGGTGCGGATGAATTTATCACTAAGCCCTTTGAAGCAAAAGAGATCACATCAGCAGTCGAGAAGGTTGCGGGAAATAAGGAATAAAGATGATTGAAGCAACGAGCTGCGGCGGTGTTGTGATCTTTCGGGGGAAGATCCTTCTGCTGTATAAGAATATCAGAAATAAATATGAAGGCTGGGTATTACCCAAGGGCACGGTTGAAGAAGGAGAGGATTTCAAGGAGACCGCCCTTCGTGAAGTCAGCGAGGAAAGCGGTGCAAAGGCTGTCATTATGAAGTACATCGGTGACAGTTCCTACAGTTTTACGGTACCCGAGGATACGATCAACAAGACTGTGCACTGGTATCTGATGATGTCAGACAGCTATTACAGCAAACCTCAAAGAGAAGAGTTCTTTGTGGATTCCGGATATTACAAGTATCATGAAGCCTATCATTTGCTGAAGTTTCCCAATGAAAAGCAGATCCTGGAACAGGCATTTTCCCAATATCTGGATCTGAAGCATAACAATCTGTGGGGCTCGAAAAAGTATTATTAAAGAGGAGGCTTGCCTTCTCTTTTCTTTCTAAAGGAAAACCATGTATCTGTATCAAAGTCTGTTTACGGATGAGACCGTAGCGTCTCAGAAAAAAAAGATATTACGGAAGCTCTGGATGAATATCGGACAACTGGATATCTACCTGATCTGTTTAAACGGCGGACAGGATCAGTTTGACATTATCCATACGGGCGTTCTGAAGCAAAAGCGCTACCCGAAAAAGGATCTGTACCTTTTGGGGATCGCCAAGGGATGGCAGAGTGCGGCAGAGCTTTCGGGACAGATCTACATGCATTTTTCCGACCGCTACCAAAAAACTGAGTTTAAAGAGGATCTGGAAGCGGAAAAGGCGACGCTGTTTCGGAGATTTTGATCTATGGCAGTGATACTGACGATCTTAAAAATCATAGGGATAGTCCTGCTGGTGATCCTGGGGATTTTGCTGCTGCTTTTGCTTTTGGTCCTGTTTGTCCCGATCCGCTACAGCTTATCGGGTGACTATATGCAGGAAAAGGAGCCTCATGCAGAGGCGGCGGTCAGATATCTGTTTCCGGTCGTTTCGGTCAAGGTCAGGCTCAACCCGCCCGTGGATGCCAAAAAGGCAGGCGCAGGTTCCGGGGGGCAGGCAGCGATCAATTCGGGCGTTGAAGATACCGAAGGCCATAAGCCCTCAAAGATCAGACTTGAGGGAGGCGTTCGGATCCTGGGAATCAGGATCATCAATTTCTTTCCCACCGAGGAGGAAAAGGAAAAGGCCCGTATCAAAAAAGAGAAAAAGCTGGCAAAGAAGGCGAAAAAAGCCCAAAAGCGTGGCGATGATACGCAGATCGCCGAGCTGGAAGCAGAGCTTTTGGAAGAGCGGAAAGAGGCACAGGCCGGGGCGGCTGCCGAAAGTGCTGATACAGGCAAGGCTGATGGAGATCAGACGAATGCAGGCAGCGCTGATACAGACGGAGCCGACGAAAGCCGGGCCGGCTCAGACGGGACAGGCGAGGCGAACGAAGATGCGGATGCGAAGGAAAAGAAGGAGAGAAAGCCCCTTCTGGAAACCATCCGGCTCATCGCCCTGGCGATGCCCGACAATGTGGCAAAGGCGCTGGATAAGCTTTGCGAGCTGATGGAGAAGATGGACCGGGTGCCCGATCTGTTGTATGAAAAGTCAGAGGCGCTGAAGGCGAAGTTTCGAAAGGGCATGCGCCTGTATCGAAGGATATTGTGGGTCTGGGATAAGGATTATACCCAAAGAGCCTTGAAAAAGATCAAGAAAGTGAGCGTCCGGATCCTGAGATCGATCTGCCCTAAGAAGGGTCAGGTAAAGATCGCAGCGGGAATGGACGATATTGCGACCACCGGACAGATTGCCGGATACTACGGCATGTTGTACGGGATGTTTTATCCCTTCATCGGAAAGCGCGTGGTGCTCGAGCCGGATTTTGAAAACAAACGGCTGGAGGCAGATGGTTTTTTGAAGGGACGGATCAGGCTGTACATCTTTGTTCCCGCAGCATGGCTGTACTTTATCGATAAGGATGTCAAGAACCTGAAAAAGGCAGTGAAAATTGTGCAGGACGAAATGCATTAACATACACAGGAGGTAAGGTATGAACAACAATTTTACAGAGGTCATCAATTCTTTGACAAAGGGAATGGACGGGTTTCTGTCGGCAAAGACCGTTGTAGGTCAGCCCACCACCATTGGTGATGCGATCATCATTCCGCTGGTGGATGTATCCTTCGGGATCGGTGCCGGTGCCAATGCCGGAGAAAAGAGCAACGGCGGCTTCGGCGGTATGACCGGAAAGATGTCTCCGAGTGCGGTTCTGGTGATCAAGAACGGCCAGACCAAGCTGGTGAACATCAAGGATCAGAACAACATCGTAAAGATCATCGATGCCATCCCTGATCTTGTTGACAGACTGACCACGGACAAAGAGCCCATGCCTTCTGATGATGCGGCAAAGGAGGCTGCTTTCCCCGCAGATGCGAACACGGAGTCTTACCTGTAAGGATTTTGGCCCATGATGGACTGGAAGGATGAGATCCGAAAGACCATATTCCGACAGCTCCCCAAAAACGAGGCGCAGGATCTGGATTTTGAGGATCAGGTAAAAATGCATAAGCAGTCCGGTGATGAGGATGCACCCATTTGGGAAAAGGCGGCAAATGCCGCCATCGCAGACGGACCCTTTTCCGGTGACGAGATGATGGCTGCCTTCTCGGCCATGACGGGCATGGGGGCGGAGGATGCGCATACGCCGAAGAAGTCGGACAAAGCAGAGGGGGCTTCTGCACAGCCTGCAAGGGAGTCATCTGCTAAGAAGGCTTCAGAAACAGAGTCTTCTACGAATGAGTCCTCTGTAAAAGAGCCTTCTGATGATGGGGCCTATGTCTCCGCAGCCGAGCGGACGGCGCAGATCTTTGCCAAGACCCCCAAAGCAGAGGAAGAAGCGCAGGATAAGAAGGATTCCAACGACGAGATCAAGCAATGGCTCTTTCAGGAAAATATGCGCCTGGAGGGCTTGCGCGCAGAGGTAGCAAGGGCCGGGAAGCTTTTAAAGGAAGAGGCGGAAGCCTTAAAGAAGCGTGAGCAAAAGCTCGAAGAGGACCTGGCAAAATTCGAAGCCGAGAGAGAAGAGTTTCGCAAGGAAATGCGCAGCTGGAGAGGGCAGATCGACCTGTCCCAGAAAAAGCTCAACGAGGACAGACGGCTCTTTGACCAGAAATACAAGGTGCTGGAAATGGGCTTTGCCAGACTGGCCGAGGATAAAAAGGAATTTGAGGCTCAGAAGCGGGCCTTTGAGTACCGCAAAAAGTTCTATAAGGAAGCCGAGAGTTCATTTAATCCCCAGGTTGAGGCAGGCGCCGGAGAGTATCTGTTTTTCAAGGGCGTGCATCACCCCCTGGCTATGAAAAAGCGCTATAAGGAGCTCATCAAGATCTATCATCCCGACAACACGGACGGCGATAAGTATATCCTGCAGCGGATCAACCAGGAGTATGACAGGATCCGCAAGGCATTTTTATAGCACAAAAAAAGGAATCCGAAGCGGATTCCTTTTTCAATCATCAAAATTGATCTTTATGCGCGCTCAACTTTACCGGAGCGAAGGCAGGAAGTACAAACATGAAGCGTCTTGTTAGAGCCGCCAACTACGCACTTTACGCTCTTTACATTTGAGTGCCAGATACGATTGGATCTTCTATGGGAATGGCTGACATTGTTTCCGAAATGCGCTCCCTTGCCACAAATATCACATTTTGCCACGATAAACACCTCCTCGGCCAATTATTCTTCAAAGTCACAACACGAATATATTAACAGAAGTTAGAGTCTAATGCAAGAGAAATTTTCATTTCTTAAAAACCTATTCCATTTTCGGTAAAAAATGCTATAATATATTTTGTATGTGTCTGTCTTCAGACCAATAGATTTTGCAAAATTTTACACATAGAAAACAGGCCCGGTAAAGGGGCCGTCCAGGAGGTAACGGTATGAAAACATCTTTGAATACCCATCTCGGTAATGTTTCGATCAGCTCCGAGGTTATTGCGGATTTTGCGGGAAGCGTTGCAAATGAATGCTTCGGTATCGTGGGTATGGCCAATGCCAATATGGCAGACGGGATCGTCCGCCTGCTGAAAAAGGAAAATCTGTCCGCCGGCGTGAATGTCAAGAAGAGCGGCGAAAAGCTTCATCTGGATTTCCATCTGATCATTGCTTATGGCGTGAATATCAAGGCAGTTACGGATACTCTGATCAGCACCGTGAAGTTTAAAGTAGAAGAGTTTACCGGACTCCCCGTAGAGAAGATCAACATCTACGTGGAAGGCGTTAAGGTGATCGATTAAGGAGGAAGAAAGAAGTGTCTAATGCTATTGATACCAAAATGCTCAGGGATATGTTCCTTGCGGGCGCAAAGAATCTGGAAGCCAAAAAGGAATATGTCAATGAGCTGAACGTATTTCCCGTTCCCGACGGAGATACCGGAACGAACATGACATTGACGGTGATGTCTGCAGCCAGAGAGGTAGCGGCGCTGCCTGAGGATGCACCGCTGAAGGAGATCTGTAAGGCAATGTCCTCAGGATCACTTCGAGGCGCAAGAGGTAACTCCGGTGTGATCCTTTCTCAGCTTTTCAGGGGAATGTGCAGGATCCTGAAGAATGTTGAGGGCGATATCACCATCGAGGATCTGGTTGAATCCTTTGACAAAGCGGTCGAGAGTGCTTACAAGGCCGTTATGAAGCCGACCGAGGGTACCATCCTCACGGTTTCCAAGGGTGTTTATGAAAAGGCCAGAGAATATGATAACAACGCCGATATGGGCGAGTTTATCGATGCCGTCCTGGTACACGCACAGGAGGTGCTTGACCAGACACCGGAGATGCTTCCGGTTCTGAAGCAGGCAGGCGTTGTGGATTCCGGCGGTGCCGGACTTTTGGAGATCCTAAAGGGTTGTCAGAAATATTTCCGCGGCGAAGAGATGGATCTGACCATCGGTGATGAGTCCGAGTCCGGTGAGGGCAGTGAGAAGCCCAAGGCCAAGAGCGACATCAAATTCACCTATGATATGGCCTATACCATCCTGCTGACCAAGAATTTCAATATCAAGCAGGAGCAGGATTTCTTAAAATACCTTGAGTCCATGGGCGATCATGCCTCCATCCAGGTAGTGGATAACAAGGCAGCGATGACGGTGCATACCGACGATCCCGGTCTGGTGCTGCAAAGAGCATTGAATTTCGGTGATCTGACCGATATTGCGATCGTAAACCAGCGCACTAATGCCGAGGAAGCACCCAAGGAGGAAAAAGAGTCCGCCAAGGCAGTGGATCCTTCCATGTGGAAGCAGACCGGCTTTA
Source organism: Lachnospiraceae bacterium (assembly GCA_024695605.1). GTDB lineage: Bacteria > Bacillota > Clostridia > Lachnospirales > Lachnospiraceae > RGIG7926. The sequence goes on from JAILHW010000233.1 coordinate 7,822, forward strand.
TTGCCATCTCTGTCGGAGACGGCCTTACCGGACTGTTCAAGGATCTGGGCGCGGATGAGATCATTTCCGGCGGACAGACCATGAACCCGAGCACCGATGATATTCTGCATGCCATCGAGAAGATCGGCGCAAAGACCATCTACGTGCTTCCGAATAATAAGAATATCATCATGGCGGCCAACCAGGCCAGGGATCTGACGAAGGACAAGGAGATCATCGTGGTTCCTTCCAAGACCATTCCCCAGGGCATTACGGCCATGATCAACTGCATGCCGGAAAGTTCCGGCGAGGAGAATCTGGCATCCATGACAGAAGCCATGGGCCTGGTTTCTACAGGTCAGGTCACCTATGCGGTGCGTGATACCGAGCTGGACGGCAAGGTGATCCATGAAAACGACATCATGGGTATCGGCGACAAGGGCATTCTGGCCGTTGGCAAATCTATCGAGGATACCACCATCGAGATGATCGATGTGATGATGCAGGAAAAGGGCGGCGAGCTGATCAGCGTTTACTACGGTGAGGATGTCACAGAGGCAGACGCCAATGCGCTGAGCGATAAGCTTCGTGCAAAATACAGCGAGTGTGACTTGGAGCTGGTAGCCGGCGGACAGCCGATCTATTATTACCTGATCTCGGTTGAATAACAGGCTTTTATGCAAATAACAGATTCTATCATGGCGATAAAGGGCATCGGTGAAAAAAACGCTGCCTTTTTTCGCAAATTGAATATCGATACCATCGCTTCGCTCCTGTACCATTTTCCAAGAGATTATGAGCTGATGCCAAAGGCTGCGGGGATCCGGGAGGGGGCAAAAATGCCCGGCGCCAAAAAGGCGGTGCTGGCTACGGTAAAGACCAAGCCTGTGCTGCAGCGCTTCGGCGGAAAGAGCAAGCTTTCCTTTGATGCGGCGGACGGCTTCGGGTGCGTGATGAAGGTCACATACTTTAATATGCCTTATCTGGCAAGCAGTCTCTGGATCGGAAAGCAGTGCGTTTTTTACGGCAGCCTGACCGAAAAGGGAAGTACCTTTCTGATGGCACAGCCAAAGCTGTACAGTCCCGAAAGCTACGAGGAGCAGAGCGGAAAGCTCTATCCTGTTTATGCCAAGACCAAAGGACTTTCGGATGCCGGGATCACCAAAGCGGTGGGAAGCGCCTTATCTATGCTGGAGGAAGGCGGCGCCTGGCAGGAGGAATACCTGCCTGATGAGCTTGTCAAGCGGCGCGGCTTTGACAGCGTCAAAGACAGCCTTCATACCATGCATTTTCCGGTAGACAGACAGCGCCTGCAAAAGGCAAGAGAGCGATTTTCCTATGAAGAGCTTTTGCTGTTTCTGTTATCCGTAAAATCACAGTCGGTGCAAAAGACGCCCTGCAGCAGCCCGATGAAAGACGACGGGCAGATGGAGGCACTCATTCAAAAGCTTCCCTATCAGCTGACAGGCTCCCAGCATAAGGCGGTAGAGATGATTCGGGAGGATCTTTGCGGCGGCTTTTATATGAACAGACTTCTGCAGGGAGATGTGGGCTCCGGCAAGACCATTGTGGCCTTTCTGGCCATGCTGCTTGTAGTATCAAACGGCTATCAGACGGTGCTCATGGCACCGACGGAGGTGCTCGCAAAGCAGCATTATGAACAGCTTTCGCAGATGACGAAGGAGCTGGGACTTCCCTTCAAGCCTGCCTTTCTCGCAGGGTCGAGTACGGCAAAGGAAAAGCGGCAGACCTATGAGGCGCTTGCAAACGGAACGATCAATACGGCGATCGGTACCCATGCGCTGATCCAGGAGCCGGTTGCTTTTCAGAACCTGGGGCTTGTGATCACCGACGAACAGCACCGATTCGGCGTGCGGCAAAGAGAGATCCTGCACGAAAAGGGAGGCGGCAATGTCCACACCCTTGTAATGAGTGCGACACCTATCCCCAGATCCCTTGCCATCGTGCTGTACGGACAGCTTTCCGTCACACAGATGACGGATATGCCCGCAGAGCGGCTGCCCATCAAGAACTGCGTGGTGGATCAGGGCTACAGACCTTCGGCCTATAAGTTTATGATGGACCAGATCCGACTCGGCAGACAGGTCTATGTGATCTGTCCCATGGCAGAGCCGGGCGTTATGGAAGAGCTTGAGAATGTAGTGGATTATGCCAAGCACCTTGGCAAGATCTTCCCGGAGTCTGTCCGGATCGCGCATCTGCACGGCAAGATGCGGCCAAAGCAGAAAAATGAGATCATGGAAGCCTTTGCTACGGGGCAGATCGATATTCTGGTCTCCACGACGGTGATCGAGGTGGGCGTCAATGTGCCCAACGCCACCGTGATGATGGTGGAAAATGCCGAGCGCTTCGGACTGGCAACGCTGCATCAGATCAGAGGCCGCGTGGGCCGCGGAAGTGAGCAGTCCTACTGCATTTTTATGGAGAGTGAGACCAGGGATAAAAAGAACGAACGACTGGAGATCTTAAACCATTCCAACAACGGCTTTGAGATCGCGGAGAAGGACTTAAAGCTCAGAGGTCCCGGAGATCTGATGGGACTGGAGCAAAGCGGCAGCTTTTCCTTCCGGTTTGCGGATATTTACAGAGACCATCAGCTTCTTTTGGATGCATCGGCAGATGCCGACGAGCTTTTGGCCGAGGATCCGGGGCTTTCGGAGCCTGTGCACCTGGGTCTTAAGGAGCGGCTTTCGCGCTATCAGGAGGAAGGGTATCTGGATATTCTATAAGAAACTATCAAGCAGGAGAGTGAAACATGAGTAAAATTGCGATCATGACCGATTCCAACAGCGGGATTTCCCGTCAGGAGGCCAAGGAGCGCGGCATCCATCTGGTGCCGATGCCTTTTACGATCGATGAAGTCAATTACCTGGAGGGAGTGAACCTGAACCAGGATCAGTTTTTTGAATTTCTGGAAAAGAAAGCTGTGGTACAGACCTCGCAGCCTTCACCGGCAGATGTGATCGATCTGTATAAACGGCTTTTGAATACCCATGATGAGGTGCTTTATATCCCGATGTCCTCAGGCCTTTCGGGAAGCTGCCAGACAGCGCATATGCTGGCAAGTGAGGAGCCCTTTGAGAATAAGGTGTTTGTCGTGGATAACCAGAGGATCTCCGTGACGCAGCGCCAGTCCGTACTGGATGCACTGGAGCTGGCAGAGCGCGGGATGAGTGCATCGGAGATCCGGGATATTTTGATCAAGGACAAATTCAATTGCAGCATCTACATCATGATGGATACCCTGTACTACTTAAAGAGGGGCGGACGCATCACACCTGCAGCCGCGGCAGTAGGTACGATCCTGAAGATCAAGCCGGTGCTGCAGATTCAGGGAGAAAAGCTGGATGCCTATGCTAAGGCCAGGACCAGAGAGCAGGGCAAAAAGATCATGCTGGAGGCATTGAAAAAGGATATTGAGACCAGATTCGGAGGACTGGATGCACATACCAATGAGCGCGTTCAACTACATCTGGCTTATACCAGGGACCTGGCTGCAGAGCAGGAACTGGGAGATGAGATGATGGAGGCCTTCCCGGGCCTTGACAGACCCGAGATCTTCCCGCTGTCTCTTTCCATTGCCTGTCATACGGGACCGGGCGCATTGGGGGTTGGAGTGTCACAGAAACTGAAGGTGTAAGTAGGATTTTTTTATGGCAAAGGAGGGCTACAAATGAAACTGAAAAACATCGGAAAGGTTGTATCTGTATTGGCGTTTTCCGCACTTTTGACTCTGGGCTTTACCACAGCCGCAAAAGCCGGTGTCATCGAACCTTCGGGTCTGGGTGACCAGCTTTTGAAACGGTACAATGCCGGCGAGTATGCTGCGCTCCAGAAGGACCTGGACGGCATGCTGCCGAAGGAGAAGATGGTGGACGGAAAGGCCATCCAGGAGGAACTGGATTCCACAGGCTATGTCAAACTTGAGGAAGGCGGCGTTTACTATCTGTTCACAGCCATTAAGGCAGGCTCCAACATGACATTGGATGCCACAGGCGCAACGATCTTTGCAAGAGACGTTATCGTGAACAATGATCCCACCAAGACCAATTACCAGTCCTTTGACGGATTTAAGATGATCGGCGGGACATATTATTCCCTGGATGGAGAGGGAAGAGAAGGTACCTCCATTCAGTTTGCACACGGTAACAATATCACCCTGCAGGGAATGGATATCAAGCATACCAACTACAACGGACATGCCATCGAGCTGATCGCCTGCAGCAATGTACTGATCGAAAACTGTATCCTGAATGCCCAGGGTACCCCTTCGGATGGCAGTGTGGAGGAGATGCTGCAGATCGATGTGGCTACGCCCAAGACCTCTCCGAGGATCTATGAGCTTGACAGCGCCATGGCAAATAAGGCTGCCTGCAAGAAAGTTACCGTTCGCGGCTGTGAGATCACCGGAAACAGAGGACTTTGCTGCAATCACTCCGTGGATATGGAAACCGCCATGCATACAGGGATCGTGATCGAAAGCTGCACCATCACCAGCATGTCAACGGAGGCGCTGGCACTTTTGAATACCGCAAGTGCCAAGATCCAGAAGAACAAGATCATCTGCAAGAGCAAGGATAATTCCAGTAACAAATCCGTCGGCATCAACATCTTTAACAGGACCGGCAAGGGCTTAAAGAGCATTGTGATCAACAACAATACCATCAAGGGTAAGAAGTATGCGGTTCTGGCATGGTCCGAAAACAACAACCAGTATAAGAAGCTGACCATGAAGAAGAACAAGCTGTATGCCAAGAACAAAAAGGATACCATGTCGCTTGGAAATGCTTTCAAAAAGACGGCGTTAAAGAGCAACAAAAATTATAAAAACAAATCAAAATAAAGGAAATCAGAAAAAGAGAGGAAATTGTAATGTACATCAGGAATCGATCCCAGAAAGCAAAACACGCGGGAGCAGTCATGACAGCGATCCTTTTGGCCACTGCGCTGACAGGCTGCGGCGGGAAGGATCTTCCCACAGAGCCGAAGAGCGCGCCCGAGGAAACTACGCAGGCAGCTGATCAGGCAGCAGAAGAAAAAGAGGAAGCAAAAGAGGATACCGCCGCTGAGCAGACGGATGCAGCCGAGGAGGAAACGCAGGCGCCTGAAGATCTTGGGATCGAAACCGATATTCCGGATCTTCGCAGTGTTGTGGCATCTGCCGACGGACTCGGAGAGGACGCCATTATGGGCGCATGCCTTGGCGGTGTAGGTGCTGCGGATGCAAAGCTCATGGCACTTGTGGAAAAGCATTTTAATGCCGTTACACTTGAAAATGAGCTGAAGATGGACAGCATGTTCGGCTATAACAATGATGCACCGGCGCCGGGATCTATCCATGATGAGGAACTGAATGGCGAGACCATCTCGGTACCCACCCTGGATTATTCCAGAGCGGATGCCATTCTGGATCAGATCGTAGCCTGGAATGAGGCCAATCCCGATAAAAAGATCCGGGTACGCGGTCATGT
>JAILHW010000255.1 GCA_024695605.1 Lachnospiraceae bacterium
AATACGCACACCGGCGGGAATTTCCACCTTGGAGAGCTTTACACATCCCTGGAACATAGCCACGGCATCCTGAAGTGCCGCTCCGTTATTGGCCCCCAGTTCGGGAAGACGGATGGATTCCAAAGCGGTACATCCACTGAAACTCCGGGAACCGGTTCCCTTATTCTGTAGATTGGAAGGCAGGGCATTGATCGGATTCCCCTCGCCATCTTCCACAATAGCGTCACCTTTTCTCAAATGGACATTTACAAGACTGCTGCAGCCCTGGAAAGCATTCTTTCCGATGCCGGCAAGATTGTCGTTCATCACTACAGTTTCCAGCTTTGTCAGTCCGTAAAACTCATCATTGGGAATCTGCGTTGCACCGGTTTCGGAAAAGTCGATCTCCGTTGCCCCGATTGCATAGCCAAGTCCTGCAATGGATTTGATCTCTGAAGGCACAACTCCTGTATTAGCTCCGGAAAGGATGACCTTGTCAAGCTTCCATATATGACCGATCGTAATTCCGGTCGTGGTCTGCTTATCCTCAGGATACTTTGTATTATACAGATTGGTAAGCGCCTTAAGCAGGTTTTCATCCGTTACAAAAAGTCCCAGCTTATCCTTTTCATTATCAGATTTTTCCTGAGGCTCAACAATCTCATCATCTGATACAGGTATAAGATCCGCTGCTGCATTGCTCTGCTCTGCAGCTTCACCGGCCGTTTCTGCAGTTGCCTCTGTGATCTGTTCCGGCACTGCTTCTTCAGAAGCCTCTGCAGTATCAGGTGCTTCGCTCTCAGCCTCTGCTGATTCGCTTTCGGTGCTGTCCGCGATGATACCGGCAGATTCGCCTTCCTGTGCTTTGGCATCTCCCAGATCGGTTAACTTCGGCGTCGTAAGAGTGATCTCCTCGCTCTCTTTTTCCGAAGTATCCTCAGAAGCAGCATCTTCGCCCTGCCCCTTTTCCGCCTGCGCATCATCAGTCTGCTCACCGTCAGAAGCTACGGCCTCTTCCGGCTCTACCTGTGCATCGGCGCTCTCGGCTTCAGTCTCGCCCGCTTCCTGTACATCGGCAGAAGCCTCGGTCAAAACAACCTCCTGCCCTGAGGCCGGAGCCGTCTCCGCCAGGAGACTCATTCCGCTGCCGGACATGGTAACAGCCACAGATAGAATGACCGCTGCCGCCCTTGTCATACCCGTACTTTTTCTCATAAAGTCCTCCTTCTACGTAGTTCCCTTTCTTTTCACCGGTAAATGTATCCATACATCAACACAGTGTATTTGAAAATCGGCGGTTTCTCGCCCGTCTGATTTTCAAAATACGTCAATCTATTATACCACCAATCCCCCAAAAATGAAACAAAAAAAGGGCCACTACGCCTTTTCGTAGAATTGCCCAATTTTCGCATCTCAAACTGTGCAAAATGCCCCCTTTTGCTCCTCGATAATCAGTTGTGTCAGATACGTTATTGACGCTCTTGATGTATTTTGGCAAGATTGTGTCAATAACGTGTTTGGCACTTCTTGATAATGCTATCAGGCAGCTGCTAAATATACATATAACGCATTGAAAGAACAGACTTGTTGTCATATAATAGAAAGGAGAAGAGCATTGATGCAGGATACAGAGAAAGACTTGAGCAAGCAGTCGACAGAGTCCTCTGACGATCTGGATCTTCAAAGTGAACAGACCTATGACTCTGTCTTCTGGTCCGTACTCAGCAGGATGCAGGAATATCTGATCCCATTGGTGAATGAGGCTTTTGGAAAACATTACTCCCCAAATGCCAGGGTCAGTTTAAAGCCCATGAAGCAGGTAACACGCGGCATTGAAGGTTCCCTTAATAGACGGGATACCGATTCCATGGCTACGATTATCGAGGATTCTGACCATTCCGGTATGGATTACCACTTTGAATGTGAAGCCTGGCCCGGAAATGCCATTGCGATCAGAATCGCCGAATATGCCGTTGGCAGTGCGTTCCAAAGTGTCAAATTGACGGAAATGGGCGCTGAGATGTTTCTCCCCTATTCAGCTGTGATCTTTCTTCGAGCGGACAGCCTTTCCCGGGATGCTTTGACAATGACAATTCATTATCCCGGCGGAACCGCAAGCTACAACGTCCCTGTCATAAGGATTCGAAGCTACTCTATCGACTCTCTTTTTGAAAAGAAGCTGTTACTGCTGCTGCCCTTTTATGCCTTCAATTTTGAAAAGGATCTAGGCAACATGGACTCTGACAGCACGCAGATCCATCAACTTATGAAAAACCTGGATGACATATGCGGCCGACTTAGCTTACTTGCCAAATCAAAAGAGATCAATGAATACCAAAAGGCTTTTTTGATGGAAATCATGAACAGAGTGTTCCAAAAGATGGCGATCAAATATCAGAACATTACGAAGGGAGTGGATCAGGTTATGGGTGGATATATCATAAAAACGTACGCAGATGAAATTTTGGAGAAGGGCATCGAGCAGGGTATAGAGCAGGGTATAAAGCGGGGTATTGGCCAGGGTATTGAGCAAGGCACTAACCGTACAATGCTATATGCTGTCGATAATTATGTAACCAAGCTCCATGTTTCAGAAAAGGAAGCCTGCGAAACCTTGGGATTCGACTACTCGGAATTTCTGAAAGCAAAGGATGTACCTGTTTCATAGTTCCTTGCTCTTGTATCAGTTTTTTAAAGCACCCCAAACAGCTGCTCCCATCCCCCTGTTCGGATGATACGGTCGCTTTTTACATCCACATTGGCCAGCATACTTTCCACGCTATTTTCCAAAGTCACCTGTATAAAGCGGTCCACATCAATGCCTCGCAGCTCGAAAAACAACAGGGGATCTTCATCAAATCGAACAGCGATACCATACAAAACCGCTGCCACGTGTTTACACATCATAGCCCAGTCCGGGCAGGTACATTGGAAGGATATTTCCACAGGCGTTGGAAACAAACCACCCTTTTCAAGAAATACTTCTTTCAGAGATTTTGGAAAATCCCCCTTCAAAAGGCGGTCCAGGTTATCGATCCTGCTGCCGCAGGCTTCCATTATGTTTTGAACCTTTTCCTCATTGACAGGACTGATGCGGATCTCAACCTTATAAGGCGTTGCTCTTCTGCCCTGCACCTTTGCCAGCACTTTTCCCTTTTCGATCTGAAGATCAATCACCGCTCCTGTCCGAAGGTATCTGCGTCCGCGCTCCAAACGGTTGTCATAGTCCGCATAACGCTCCAGGTTTTCACACCACGCACTCCCCCACCAGCTATGGGCGATCCTTCTTCCCAAAACCGTTACCGGATGCATGGTTTTCCCTTTTGCCTTTGCCTTTTTAACCGCTGCCTTCGCATTTCTCTGCAGCATCGCCTCGCTTGGCTGTTCATAGAAAACATCGGTCTCCCAATAGCTTTTTCTCATTTTTTACTCCAGTCTGAGCATTTCCATCAGCTCGTCGTTACTCATTTCGGTGATCCAGTTCTCACCGCCGCTTCCGATCACATTTTCCGCCAGATCCTTTTTGGAATTGATCAGAGCATCGATTTTTTCCTCTATCGTTCCTCTGCAGACCAGTTTATGAACGATCACGTTATTCTTCTGACCGATCCTGAAGGCCCGATCCGTAGCCTGGTTTTCTACCGCCGGATTCCACCAACGGTCAAAATGAATCACATGTGAGGCATTGGTCAGGTTCAGTCCCGTTCCACCCGCCTTAACCGACAGGATCATATACGGGATATACTCTTCACCCTGGAACTGTTCCACCAGCTTTGCTCTTGTTTTTACCCTGACGCCACCATGGAGCACTAGTCCTCTTGTATGAAATATCTCAGACAAATAATCATCCAGATAGGGGATCACCTCTGTAAACTGCGTGAATACCAGCACGCGCTCTCTTTTTTCATAGATCGTTTCACAGATTTCCCGCAGCATGGAAAACTTGCCGCTGTCCATTTCCTCGTAGCCCGTTTGTCCCAAATACTGATCCGGATGGTTACAGATCTGTTTCAGTTTCATGATGGATGCAAGCACTATGCCTTTTCTTTGGAAATCACTCATGGATTCCGGTTCTTTCTTCTGTTTCAAAAGAATCTTTTCCAACTCGGATACATATTTTTTGTAAAGAACAGCCTGTTTTTTGGACAGTTCCACATAATCCACCTGCTCCAGTTTATCCGGCAGATCGGCAATGATCGATTTGTCTGTCTTCACTCTTCTGAGCATAAACGGTGAGATCATACCTTTTAGTCTGGCATAGCCCTCCGGTCTTTCATCCAAAGTGCTGCAATATTGTCTGAATTCTTCTGCGCTGCCAAGCAGTCCCTTATTCAGAAAGTCAAACAAGGACCACAGATTTGTCAGATCGTTTTCAATAGGGGTTCCTGTCATAGCGATTCTAAGGGCCGCCTGTAATTTTTTGATCTGCTTTGTCTGCTTGGAAACCGGATTTTTGATCGCCTGTGCCTCATCCAGGATCAAAGCATCCCACTGCTGATCAAGCAGCGCACCGATACGAAGTGTCATGCCATAGGTTGTCACTGTCAGGAAGGTATCAAATCTCTTTGCCCCGGACGCTCCCGCTCCATGCAATATGGTAATGGGCATAGACGGGGCAAATTTTTCCGCCTCTTTTTTCCAGTTTCCTATCAATGATGCCGGTACAACCAATAATACTCTGGCATCCTTTTTATCTTTTCTGAGTTTTTCCAAAAAAGCCAGAACCTGAACGGTCTTTCCAAGTCCCATATCATCCGCCAGGCAGGCCCCAAATCCCAGCTTATTCATATAGGATAGCCATTTATATCCATTTTCCTGATAAGGCCTTAAGGTTGCTCTAAAGCTCCTTGGCACGGAAAGCTTTCTGATATCTTTTGGATTTCGCATATCCGAAAGCAGTCCGGAGAGCCACTTTCCGTTGCTGATCACCACGTCGCCATCCGGATCATCATCCGGTTCCGCAGCTTTCATCTGCATACGGATAGCCTCCATGAGGCTGATCTGTCCTTCTTGCCCCTCCATAGCCTCCAGAATCGCGTGAAGTCTTTCATGATTGACCTCGATCCATTTTCCCTTCAGATAAGCCAGTCCCTCCGTCATCTCAAGAAGGTTACGAATATCTGCACCGGTCAGTCTGACCCCGTCCACGGACAACTCCGGCTGCATGCTGACAAGTCCCTGAAGGCCAAACATGCTCGGCTTTTTTTCTCCCAGCTTTAGCTGCATAGCAACCGTGGAGGCTTTTTTCTTCCACCAGTTTGGTACACGGCAGATGATCCCGCTTTTCTCTATGGCGGGGACTGCCTTTAAAAACTGATACGCTTCTTCAGATGTCATTCTGAGGGGGTGAAACATTTCTCCGCTCTTGACGAATTCATCGATCAGGGGTGAAACTGCTGTGGCTTTTTCCAGACAGGATAACAGTTCCATCAGTCTGCCCCGGTCTCCCTTGTACTCTGTCAGTGCATAGGCAAGCGGTTTATGCTGGATTCTGTTTCCCTTCACCTTGGTTGCATAGGTTGCAAGAAAAGCAAAGGAGTATTCTTCTTCTGTATTCTCCACCAAATGGAAAAAGATCCTCTCCGGCACCTTTAATTTCTGACTTTTCTCAGCCAGATACAAAGCCACGGTACCTTCAAAGTTCTTGATCTCATTACAATAGATATCCAGCATCTTAGACAGAATCTTTACAGTCCAATCTTTGTCTATATTTTCGCTGCCCGGAGCAAACGGTACGGATATGACTAGATCCGAAAGCATATCCTCATCCGGCTCAAGCATCAAAACGCTCCGTACAAGCTCAAGATCCGGCTGTCTGGTGAGCATCTTCTGAAAGCAATCTGCCACGCGATACAAAAAAGATCCTGCTCCATCCAGCCATTCGGGCTTTAAAAGAAATCCAAGATCGTAAAGTGCCTGATATCTGTCCTTCTCGAATCTTTTCTTCCACTTAACGATCTCTTTATCCTCAATTTCCTGTCCGGAATCTAAGACAAAACCTGACTTTGTAAATAAGAATCTCAGTTTTGCTTTGTTATCCTTGGGCATGGCAAACTCCTTATCAAACATTTTCAGATACTCTTAACCAGCGTTTCCTTATTGTTCCTGATGTTGTTCCTGATGTTGTTCCTGCTCGATCAGCAGCCGCTGCTAATTATATCATGCCGAGTACTGCTTTTTCATAAAATCTTATAAAGCAACTGTGCCATATATGTTTTTGACGCCGCGAGCTCATTCTGCTATGATGATAGTAGTTCTTTCTGATGAAAATCATGAACAGAGTGTTCCAAAAGATGGCGATCAAATATCAGAACATTACGAAGGGAGTGGATCA
>JAILHW010000035.1 GCA_024695605.1 Lachnospiraceae bacterium
GGCGAGAAGATGGAGGATGAGGTGCAGGATATGATCGAGCGCTTCATTGACGGCGAGCTGGAGGATGTGGCCTTTGCCACCGAGGAAAAGATCGGACAGACCATCGACTTTTACTCCGGCCGCAACCGCTATATCGGCTATCTGACCTCTATTGCACCGGTTTCCTTTGAGAACCGCTCCGTGGCTTTGGACTGCGCAAACGGCAGCGCATGGATGATCGGACGGGCTGTATTTGATGCCCTCGGGGCCAAAAACTATGTGATGAACAACACCCCCGACGGTGTAAACATCAATGCCAATGCAGGCTCCACCCATATCGAAGGCCTGCAGAAGTATGTGCGTGAAAACAAGGTGGATGTAGGCTTTGCCTTTGACGGTGATGCCGACCGCTGTCTTGCGGTGGACGAGTACGGTGATGTGGTAAACGGCGATACGATCATGTATATCTGCGCCAAGCATTTCAAGAACAAGGGGATGCTTCCTTCGAACACCGTTGTCACCACCATTATGAGCAACTTCGGCCTGTACAAGGCCTTCGACAATGCCGGGATCAACTACGAAAAGACCAAGGTCGGCGACCGCTATGTCTATGAAAACATGAAGGCCAACAACCATATGCTGGGCGGCGAGCAGTCCGGACACGTGATCTTCCGGAAATACGCACATACCGGAGACGGTCTGGTAACCGCCATCATGCTGATGACCGTTATGGTAGAGACCCAGCTTCCGCTTTCCACGCTGGCTTCCGAGGTCAAGATGTATCCGCAGGTACTCAAGAACGTCGAGGTCGATGACAAAGAGAAGACCCTGGAGGATCCGGCTGTCAAGAAGGCCGTTGATGACACAAGCGCATACCTTGGCAACGACGGCCGCGTCCTTTTGCGTGCTTCCGGAACCGAGCCTGTGCTTCGCGTCATGTCCGAAGCCTCTACCTACAAGGACTGTGAAAAATGTGTGGATGAGATCATTGATGCCATGAAGACTTCCGGGCATCTGATCAAGATCCGCTAAACAAGGAACCCCAAAACAGGCAAAAATACTCTAAAGAGCATAAATACTCTAAAGAGCATAAATACTCTAAAGAAGGAGGATACCATGAAGCTTACCATCAACGATCTGTTTGACTTATCCCACAGCTTAGCAGGCTCGTACCTGAGTCAGTTTTCCTATCCCTGGGATGCCCTTGCCGGCATCGGGGATCTGATCCTGCAGCTTGGCAGCACGTTAAGCCCTGAGGAATACGACCATCCCGAGGAAACCGTCTGGATCGCCAAGGATGCAGTCCGCTATCCCAATAACTACATCGGCGGTCCCTGCATCATCGGACACGAGACCGAGATCCGTCCGGGCGCTTTTATCCGCGGCAACGCGCTGGTCGGAAACAACTGCGTAGTCGGCAACTCCACCGAGCTGAAGAACGTCATCCTGTTCGATAACGTGCAGGTACCTCACTACAATTACGTGGGCGACTCCATTCTCGGCTACAAGGCCCACATGGGTGCCGGCTCCATCACCAGCAATGTCAAAAGCGACAAAAAGCTGGTCATCATCCACAACGAGGGAGAATCCCTTGAGACAGGCCGCAAAAAGGTCGGCGCCCTCATCGGTGACCGCGTAGAGGTTGGCTGCAACAGCGTACTCAACCCCGGTACCGTGATCGGAAGAGACTCCAATGTCTATCCCGTTTCCTGCGTCCGCGGCGTGATCCCGGAAAACAGCATTTACAAGGAAGCGCGCGATATCGTTGTAAAGCAGAACCTCGCATAACCAAAAGACAACTGCAAAACAGGCAAAACAGATCAACAAAACCATATCCAAAGGAGGATACAAACATGAAAGTGATCATTGCTGACACCTATGAAGACGGCGCAAAGAAGGCTGCCGATGTGATCGAGAAGCTGGTACGGGAAAATCCCACCTGCACGCTGGGTCTTGCAACCGGCTCCAGCCCTGTGGGCATGTACCGGGAGCTGGCCAGAAGATGTAAGGAGGAGGGACTTGACTTTTCCAAGGTGCACTCCGTAAACCTGGATGAGTATGTCGGTCTCGAGCCCACCCATCCCCAGAGCTATCGCTTCTTTATGGACGACAACCTCTTCAATCACATCAACATCGACAAGGCCAACACCTATGTGGCAAAAGGAACCGGCGATGTAGAGGCCAACCTGAAGGAGTTCAACGACATCCTGGATCAGACCGATATCGATCTGCAGGTGCTCGGCGTCGGTCCCGACGGACATCTCGGCTTCAATGAGCCCGGCGCATTTTTATATGAAAAGGCACATCAGGAGACTCTGGAGGACAGCACCATCGATGCCAACACCAGATTCTTTGAAAGCCGTGACGAGGTTCCCCGCTATGCCGTAACCATGGGAATGGGCTCTATCATGAAGGCCAAAACCCTTTTGATGATCATCAACGGCAATAAGCAGGAGGCCGCCAAAAGGCTGCTTCTGGATGACAAGATCGATCCGCAATGCCCCGCAACCTTTATGCGTCTGCACAGGGATGCCATTGTGGTGATCGAAAAGAAACTGGCCGACGAGATCGGCTACAAGGGCTGAGCAATCGCTTGCAATTCCCGGTCCCCTATATTACACTAGGGATATGAAAGAAAAGGAACTCCAACAAAAAGAAGGACTTGCCCGTCTGCTGCCGCTGCTGCTCTTTTGCGGCGCGCTGCTTTTGACCCTCGGGACACTGGCTGTGGTATTTCGCCGCCTCTATCCCGGGATCATAGGCCGGGCACCTTCTTTTTTTGATCTCATCATTGAGGACACCGCCATAAACGGCTTTGACAAAGCAGGGGAGATCACTCTGTTTCGCATCCTGGCCCTGGCAGGTCTTCTCACTATGACGGCTGCCGGCTTTCTGGCAGCGCGCCTTTCCCAAAAACTATCCTCTGATAGCGCAGTTTTGGATCCGGATGTATCCCCGGCAGCAAAGGATCCTGCCGCGGCGGGAGCAGATCTGTTCTCCTCCCCGCTTGCGCCTTTGTTGTGGGTGATCCCGGCCGCCATCTATTTTGTGATCGACGGGGTTGTTTCCAGACCTTTGCTGTTTATGAGCATCTATTCCCTGGTGGCAGGCGCCGTCCGGTGGATGAAGCAAAGGCGCGCTTTAGCAGGCGCAGCCGGTAATGCGGCAGAATCCGCAATCTCTCCCGCTGTTGTCACACTTTTGCCCATCCTCGCTTATTATGCCGTCCTGGGGCTTTGCACCCTTTGCAGCTTTGTGACCCAGTTTTTCCTGCGTCCGGACGGCTCGGTCTCTCTGCCCCTTGATGTCACGCAGCTTTCACAGGAGTGGCTGTACATTGCCGCCCTGATCCTGACCTATCTCTTCCTGTCGCTGCGCCCCCTGTCGGAGCGAAGCAGGGAAAGGCTCCTGGTCTGTCTGCAGCTGCCCATTCCGCTGCTGCTGTTTGTGTTTCTTCACGACCGCTATCTGTATGAGGGCCGGATCCTGCAGCTATCCTACGCACCCGGCTACTACATTCTCATCGGACTGCTTTTGACCGCCTCCTATGCCGGGATCTTTTTCCTTCGAAAAAAAGGCCCTGCTTTGGCCGTAACACCGGTTTTGATCTTTCTGTATCAGTCCTACCAGGCCTGCCCCATGTTTGCCCAGCCGGACCAGCACCATCACGGCGAGCAGCTGATCCCCTGGGAGCAGATCATCTCCTTAGGGCAGGGCGCTTACAAGACATACACCCCCGTTTCCGGACTGTTTCCCATGGTAAACGGGTTTCTGCAGCATGTGCTGCTGGGCGGCACCGTCTCGGACTATGCCCCTGCCATTGCCCTGACAACGGTGCTCTTTGCAGCGATCACGATGATACTCCTGGTCATGCACCTGGGCGCTGAAAAAGCACTGCTCTTTGCAGTATTGTTTGCGATCCCCAGCTACAACAGACAGTATATGGTACTGCCGCTGCTTCTGTTGCTCTTTTTGCCCTCTCTTCAAAAAAGACCCCTGACCTGGCTTTCCGTCTGGCTCTTCGGATGCTTTCTGGGCGGGCTGTACTATCCGCTCTTTGGCGCTGCCGTAGCAGTCGGCACCCTGCCGCTTTGTATCAGACAGCTTTTTTCTCTCAAAAACGCTTCGAAGCAAAAAAGAGAGTGGCTGCTGCTTGGTGCGGTCTGTGTCCCGGTGCTCTGCTCTTTGCCGCTTCTTCTTCGGATGGCAGTCCATACCCTGACCTATTCCTCCCAGACCATCCTGGCAGACGGGATCTCTCTGGCAGGACAAAGTGCTCCGGAGACCTTTTTATCCGCACTGCCCATCGGTAAAGAGATGCGGGATTCCCTGTATCTTCTCTACCGCTTTTTCCTTCCGGCACTTTGGCTCTGGATCCCCGGCTTCTGCGCGGGGGCAAGTGTTCTCAGGTCTCTTAAGACCCGCAAATGGAATACCACCCTCGGCTTTTGCGGGGTGCTTCTGACGCTGGCTGTTTCCTACAGCTATACCCTGATCCGGGCTGACCGGGGCGTTCTTTTGGCCAGAACCGCTCCTGTGCTCATTGCCGCAGGCATGTTTACGGGTATGCTGCTGCTTGGCAGACAAAGCCGTCTTTGCCCGCTGCAGACGCTTCTTGCCGGACTTTGCCTGTCTCTGCCTCTTTGCTGTTATGCCCATGTCAACGATATGAAAACGCCCTACCTTTGGACCTACCCCAACGGCAATGACCAGCTGGTGGCAGAGGACGCCTCCAAGCTCTTTTCCTTCTATGAGGTACCTGCCGGCTTTGCGCCTCTTTTGGAGGCACCCGGCGCCGACCACCTGCCTCTGGGATCCGGCTTTATGGCAGAGGATCAGTTTTCCTATCTTGAAGCTTATGACCGGATCCACGCTCTGCTATCTTCGCAAAATCCGGATGCCGATCTGTCCTATATGGGCTACGACGGACAGGGCTTTTATTACTATCTGCACACCAAGGCCTGCGCGACAGGATATCTTCCGGTCGCCAGAAGCTACAAGGCCCAGGAGGAGATCCTGCAGGTTGCCCGCAGCATGCGCCCTGTGATCCTCCCCCTCGATCCCCAAAAGAGCTTTTATATCTATCGCTGGCTGTTATCCGATACAGCCGGATACCGGTATTCTGCGGATCTGAACATCTTTTACCCCGAGGAGCTCACGCTTCCCGGTGATGCGGCCGCTTCCAATGCCGTTTCCCCGGCAGATACACGCAGAGACTATCTGCTCTCAGAAGATCCCTATGCAGGCCCCGCCTCCTTCGGTGCTGTCTGCATGCACTTTGGAAGCTCCGTGGACGCCCTGCAAAAAAGCGGAAGCATCCGGCCTGCCGGCCAGGAACCGCCCATCAGCGGCGAGACGCAGGAGCTGCTATCGCTCCCCCTGTCCGACGATGCGTGGAAAAGCGCCGGGGTCAGCCTTCAGGAACTTGCCGGGGCGCAGGGGCCCCTAACGCTTTCCGTCTCCTTGCAGCATACGTACTCATTCTCAGACGGCAGTAAGGCGCAGGACTGGGAGATCGCGGATTGTGACATCCCACTGCCCGAAAACGACGCGGATACGCTGCTGATCCCCCTGTCCATGAGCCCCCGCTGGTACCTTGCCGGGGACATCGCTCCCGAAGCCATCAGGCTTTCGATCACAAATGAAAACGGACAGGTGCTGATCACCTGCCCGCTTACGGACCTTTCCGGATATTCCTTCTATTCCTGCCGCTCTGACGGGGCCTCTTAATCCACAGGCGGCTCTGCCCGGGCCGAAAGTACCGGCAGCGCAGGCTCGTCTCCCTGCCCCGATCCCCGCAGCGCATCTGCCGCAAGACATACTGCTCCAAACATGATCGCAAAGTCCGACAGGTTATAGACCACCCTGCCGGGCTTGTTTTTTCCCCTTCCAAGCACCAGATAATCCACCACATAGCCGCGTAAAAGCCGATCCTTCGTATTGCTGATGGCGCCGCCAAGAAGCAGGGACAGTCCCAGCTTTTGAAGATATCTTCCGGCGCGCCTTTGGGCGCATACAAACAAAACAAGGCCAAGGAGGGTCAGACACAGGGAAACAGCGCGGACGATCCCGCTTTTTTTGCTTCCCAGATCCAGCATAGCTCCTTTGTTGTGGTACTTTCGAAGATGCAGCCACCCGCCGGCCAGGGGCCTGATCCCCTCCTCGGGAAGCTGCATTTCCATATGCTGTTTGATCCGATCATCGAGGGCGGCAGTGCCCAGGGCTGTTATGACCCATCCGATCCGGCGCATCGCATTTCCTCTCCGATCCCGGGATCATTTCCGGATCTCGATCACGGGACCGCCCTTTTGATTAATGTAATCTCCGGTGATGGTCACCCTGCCGATCTCCTGATCCTTGGGGATCTCATACATGATATCCAGCATAAAATCCTCAATGATGGCCCGGAGCGCTCTGGCTCCCGTTTCCCTCTCCATCGCCTTGTCCGCAATGGCTTCAATGGCGGAATCATCAAAGATCAGCTGTACCTCGTCCAGCTCCAGCAGCTTCTGATACTGCTTCAAAATCGCATTTTTCGGCTCCTTCAGGATCCGGATATACATCTCCCGATCCAGGGGCTTCAGCGCGTACACAATGGGCAGGCGTCCCAGAAACTCGGGGATCATACCGAACTTGCGAAGATCCTCAGTGGTAACCTTGCTCATCAGATCCTTGTCATCATCAAACATGTCCTTTAGCTCTGCGCCGTACCCCATCGAGGTGGTCTTTCTAAGGCGCTGCTTGATGATCTCGTCCAGATCGGGAAAGGCACCGCCGCAGATAAAGAGGATATTTCTGGTATTGATGGTGGTCATGGGAACCATGGCATTTTTGCTGCCGGCACCCACAGGCACCTCCACATCGGCCCCCTCCAAAAGCTTTAACATCCCCTGCTGCACGGATTCTCCGGATACGTCCCGGCTGGTGGTCTCCTTCTTTCTTGCGATCTTGTCGATCTCATCCACAAATACAATGCCCATCTGGGCCTTTTCCACATCATTATCCGCCGCTGCCAGAAGCTTGGACAGAACGCTTTCGATATCATCGCCGATATAGCCCGCTTCCGTCAGGGAGGTGGCATCCGCAATGGCCAGCGGTACATCCAAAAGGCGTGCCAGCGTCTTTACCAGGTAGGTTTTACCGCAGCCCGTGGGCCCGATCATCAGCATATTGGATTTTTCGATCTCGATCTCATCCATGGTAGCGGTGGCCACGCGCTTATAGTGATTATACACCGCCACGGAGATCACCTTTTTCGCATACTCCTGCCCTACGACATAATCATCCAGCTGTGCCTTGATCTTGTGTGGCGGCGGGATATTCTTGATATCCAGGATCGGTTCTTCCGGCTTCTTTTTCTTCTTCTTGAGCTTCTGTTTGTTGGGGATCCCGCCGTTTCCCTTCAGATCTGCCAGGTTCACAAAGTTGATATTCGGGAACTTCTTGGCCAGCTCATCCAGTCCCAGGCCCCTGCTCTGCTCCTGCACGGAAGGGTCCAGCATCCCCTGATAATCGAACTGGCTGACCATATCCATGGTCCTATGCATACAGTCATTGCAGACGCAAAGATGATTCGGAAGCTTAAACTGCTTGCCGGTTACCCGCTCCGGCCGCCTGCAGACAAAGCACACATTTTCATACGCATCCTCGTCATCGCCGTCTGCTTCTTCGCTGTCCACTTCCTTGCCATCCGCGTCTTTGCTGCTATTCGCTTCTTCGTTGTCTGTTCCGTCGCCCCCGGGGCCGTTCCCGGCAGCATCCGATGCGCTTCCATCGGCATTCTCTTTGTCACTATCATGATCACTGCCCAAAACCGCTTCACTTACCGTTTCAGCCTCTGTTTCCTCTTTGACCTCCCGGAAGTCAAAGCGCCGGGCCTCTTTCTTTGCAGGCTCCTTTGCCGGATCCTCCTGCATCGTTTCATCCTGTCTGTTCTGATCCTCGTAATCTGCCATAGTATCCTCTGCTTCCTGTCATCGCCCCTTAGGGCCGATCTTTTTGTTTATCCGCCGGGGAAGCACTTTCCCCTCCGCTAAATACTCTTTACCGCTTTACAAAAAACGTCGCACAATCGCACAAAAAAGGTGCGGAAAGCAGGAAACCTCCTGCTCCCCGCACTGTTTCTCAAACGGCAATCCCCCGTGCTTAATACTGCGCCGCAAGTGTCACCCGGACACTCATCTCCTGATACTCACCATCTATATCCCTCATGATCACAAGCTCAATCTGGGTTCCTGCTGCGGTGGTATCCAAAAGCTTCGTCAGCTCCTCCATGGTCTTAAGCTCTTCCCCGTCAAAGGAAATGATCACATCGCCCTTTTGCAGTCCGGCCTTCTGCGCCGGAGTGGAATCAAATACCTGTGCGATATAGACACCGATCGGCAGGCCATAGGTCAGCTGCACATCCTCCGTGACATTGATACCGGAAATGCCAAGATAGCCCCTTTGGTCATCCTCCACCAGCACCCTGGTCTTCTTGCTCATCAGATTTTCCAAAATCGGTCTGGCTGTGGAGATCGGGATGGCATAGCCCATACCCTCTACAACATAGCCGCCGATCTTATTGGAATTGATCCCGATCACTTCTCCGTAAATGTTCAAAAGCGCTCCGCCGCTGTTACCCGGATTGATGGCCGCATCGGTCTGGATCAGGTAGCTTTCTTTTCCGTTCTCATCCTGGGTGTATTTGCGGTTCACGGCAGAGATCACGCCTGTGGTCACGCTCTGTCCGTAGCCAAGGGCATTGCCGATGGCAATGGCCGGCTCGCCCACTCTGAGGGCATCGGAATCACCAAGGGCTGCGATCCGGATCTTCCCCTTCGTGGCATCCTTGAGCTCCGTCATCTGAATGGCAATGACCGCAAGGTCCGAATCTGCATCGGTTCCCTTTACCACAGCACCGTACTTTTCACCGTCAATAAACTGCACCGAAAGGGAGGTGGAATCCGCCACCACATGGTTGTTGGTCACGATCAGCAGCTCTTCCTCGTTTTCGCCTACGATGATCCCGCTGCCGCTGCCATCCTCTTCCCGCTGCATCTCAAAGCCCCAGTAGTTCTCGGTCACCTCATAGGTACCAAAGATGGAAACGACAGAGGGCATCACTTCATCCACGACCTTCGTCACATCCGTCACCACCGCAAGGCTGGTATCGGAAGCCTGCTTTTCATCCACGTCCTGTGCATCCCCGGAAGCTGCGGCGTCATCCTCTCCGGCCTTTGCTTCCTGCTGATCGGAAGGCTCCTGCTCCGGTTCGGAATTGACCTCATCCTCGGTGTGGCTGTCCGGAACCACCGGCTCTGTATGCTCGATCTCCACCGGTGGCTTCTTTCCGATCCCGGCGACCGTCGTTTCCTCCTGCTGCGGAAAGAGCCGCAGGATCAAAACAAAGGCAAAGGCTGCAGCCACGCCGAACAAAAGTCCCGCAAACAGAACACCGAAAAGCCGTCCGATTGCACTGCCCTTTTTCTGCGCCTTATCCGCTGCGCCTGCACTCTGATAGGACTGCGGCTGCGGACCGGGTTCGGACTGCGGGCGGGCTTCACTTTCCCGGTAACGATATTCATACTGTCCCCGGACAGCCCCTGTCTCGGGCCGCGGGTCAAACGCCGGCGTCTCGGCATCCGGATAGCCGGATACACTCCGGCTCCCATATTCAGCTCCGTAGTTGTTTTCATCCATCGGGTTATCGTACATCCCCTTTTCTACCTCTTTTCTGTGCTGTCTTTACTGCCTTTCAAACATTCTGTTCCAGAATACCCTGTTTGAGGTGCATCGAAGGACCAGTCCCCTTGGCAGCTTTGCATATCGTTTTCCCAGAAAGTATCCCAGATACTTACATGCGCTCAAATAAAACAGTGAAATGATCTCCAGTCCGTGGCCTGTCACAAACAGCTGCTTTGCCTGCCCCTTCAGCATTTTCACGCCTTCCTTTTCCGAGGAAAGCGCCCCGAACACCTCGGGATGCATCACCTGCGAGGCGCCGATGTCAAAGTTGCGGTGAAACTGCGCCCTGCCGCCGTAGTTGTGGGAATGCAGGACCTTTGCGTCCGCACTGTAGGAGACCTTGTAGCCTGCCTTCATGGCGGCCGCCACATAGATCATATCCTCATTGAACACCGCCGGCTCCGAAAAACCGCCGAGTGACTCAAAAATATCCCGTCTGTACATGGCACAGACGTCCGAGCAAAAATAGGTCTTGATCCCAAGACGCTCCAGATCCGCTTCGGATTTCGTGGTGCCCTCCTCGGGGTAATTGAAGGCTCTGGTCATCTTTTCCAGCTGGGTAGCGCCCTTTTTGGGGAGCTGTCTGGCATAGGCCACAGCCACCTTTTTGTCCTCAAAGGCAGCGACCAGGTTTTCGATCAGCATCTTATCTGCCGGAAGCGCATCCATGGTCATGAACAACAGAAGGTCCGACATACTGCGCTCTGCCGCCTCGTTTCTGGTGCCGGCATGGTCAAATTCCCCTTTCGTGATATGCCAGAGCGTGATGTCGCTCAAAAGCGGAGAAAGCCTGTCACCGGCTTTCTCTGCAAACAAGTCCCAGCAGGACTTTTCCGTATTCACCAAAAAGACCCGGTCGGGCTTTTTTGTCTGCTGATCCAGTCTTTGCAAAAGCTGCAAAAACTCCTTTCCCGGCTGATAGACCGGGATGATCACATCCACACTCCAAGCAGTTTTCATCCGTTATACTCCGGTATCCGAATGCACTCTCGCAGAAATGGTCTGTACCTGGGAGGAAGGTGTATAGCCTTCCACATCCCCGAACAAAAATTCATGCAAAAGCTTTACATCACTGATCGTATCCTTACTCATAACGCTGCTGCCGCCGTGTACCATACCGGTGGCTCTGAACTGCTCATTGGGATAGCCGTCCGTTGCAGCGATGCTGTAGTGATTGACATCCTTCAAAAGCTCCAGGATCTCCGTAAAGGAAAGGGAGGTGGAGATCTCTTCAAAGATGGTATTGGCCGCCTTGTTCAGAGTGGCAAAATCCGCCGCCTTCGCTTTTCCGAGGATCGCCTGGATCACCTCACGCTGGCGCTCCGTTCTCTTAAAGTCATCTCCCTCTGTGTATCGGATCCGACAGTAGGATACTGCCTGAATGCCGTCCAGGTTCTGAAGGCCTGTCTTGGTAACCCTGTTATAGGTCTTTCCAAGGGATTTGGAGGTCTCCACCTGGTAGTTGTTCAAATGGTCGATCTCTGCGGAATCCACATCGATCTCCACGCCGCCCAAGGCATCAATGGTATCTGCCACACCGGCCCAGCCTACGGTCACATAGTCGGTGATGTTCAGATCCAGGTTCATGTTCAGCATATTGATGGCCTGCAGAGGGCCGCCCTTTGCATAAGCCGCATTGGCCTTTCCGTAGGAATCATTTCCCAAATTCAGATAGGTATCACGATAGACGGAAACAAGCTTTACATCCTTGGTCTGTTCATTGATGGAGGCTACGATGATGGTATCACTGCGGTTGCCCTTGCCAAGAGACTTGTCTCTGGCATCCAGACCGAACAGTGCGACATTGCGGTAGCCTGCCATATGTCCGCCGTTCATTCCGGCATTGGTCTCGATCTGTTCTCCGATATCGCCGCTTTCGATCTCCTCCAGCTCCTGCAGTCCTTCGTTGATGACGATGGCATTTTCATCCAGCTTTTCGTGATCGATCTTATTATAGAGAACCACCACATACAAAGCGATCATCATCATAACAAGGACAAACAGCTCCACCGCGATCAAAATGATCCGGTTGCGTTTTTTTCGTTCACGTTCCTCTCTGGTCAGCCTTTTTGCCGACTTTGCCGCGCTCCGCGGAGCCGTCTGGCGATTTGTGCTTCTGCGATTTGATCCTGTTGCCATTTGCTTTCTCCTGTCGTATTCTTTCTATTCCCCTCAATGCCTTAATAGGCGTTTTTGTTGATAAACCCTTTAAAAATCGTCAAAAACAGGATCTTGATGTCCAGTGACATGGTCCAGTTTTCGATATAATACAGATCACAGTCAATCCTCTTGCGAATCGAGGAATCCCCTCTGAAGCCGTTGATCTGCGCCCACCCCGTCATACCGGGACGCACCTGATGCTTGATCATATAACGCGGAATCTCTTCCTTAAATTTCTCCACAAAGAACGGCCGCTCCGGACGCGGTCCCACCAGGGACATATCCCCCAGGATCACGTTGAACAACTGCGGAAACTCATCCAGACTGGTTCTTCGGATGAACCGCCCGATCTTGGTCACCCTCGGATCATCCTTCGTTGTCCATTCCTTTTCCTCATCCTCCGGGGTCTGCATCCGCATGCTCCGGAATTTATACATCTGGAAGGGTTTGTTGTGCAGTCCCACCCGTTCCTGCTTAAAGATCACAGGCCCGGGACTGGAGGTTTTCACCAAAATGGCCAGCACCACAAGAAGCGGCGAGACCAGGATCGTGATGATCAGCCCGAATACCAGATCAAAGGTGCGCTTTGCCAGCTGATTTAATGTATTGGTCAGCGGTACATGCCGGATGTTGATGACCGGAAGCCCGTCCAGATCCTCGGTATAAGGCTGGGAGGGGATCACGCTGTTATAATCGGGAATGAACTTGGTATGGACGCCGGATTTTTCACAGAGTCCCACGATCTCCTTCAGTCTGCCATAGCTTTCCAGCGCCAGGGTAATGGCGATCTCATCCAGCTTATTTTCCGGCAGGATGAAGAACAGATTGTCGATCTGTCCGATGACCTTCACCCCTTTATACTCCGTCCCTCTGGGAATGGAGTCATCCAGGATGCCCCGCACCACATAGCCCCATTGGGGATTGTGGCGGATCCTGTCGATATACTGCTCCGCGGCTCTTGAATAGCCCACCAGCAGCACATACTTGACATTGTACCCCTTTGCACGCATCTTCTGCAGCGCAACAAAGACCGCGATCCGGAAGATGGAATCGAGCATGATGTTGAGTACATAGAAGTAGAACAGCATGCTTCGGGAAAAGTGCGGCTGCCTTGCCACATACAACCCACCGAGAAACAGGAATAAGCCAACGCTGTTGGCTTTGATCACATTCCATATATCCCGCCGCATACTGCTTGCACGTTTTGCGGCGTACAGATTAAACAGGTAGTAAAGGATCAGGTAAACCGGAAGAATGACCAGCAGTGCAGAAAAATACGTCTGCATCGTCAAGGATCCTGCTGCCCTATCCCGCATGAAAAAACTGATGCCGCTTCTGAACTTCAAGAACCAGGCCAGCATATAGGTTCCCACTACGATCAAGGCATCCATCAGCACATGCAGCCGGTTAAAATACTTCTGATTGTCTTTGATCAACGTAATTCACCCCGCTTCACATACAGCTTTCATTTTACCCTATTTTATCGCAAAGGGCAAGAGTATTCATGATGAGCCGGTATTGCACGTATAGATAGTAAGGAAGGCGCCTTGGCGAAAAGCGGACATGCTTTTTCCTGCCCTCTTTGGACAGTCCCAGCCGCAGCCCCTTCCAAAGTCCCTTGAGATAAATAGCGCCAAACCCCTTTTTGATAAAGAACAGGGTCTTTATGAAAAATCCGGCCAGCAAAAAGGGAAGGTTCAATAAAAGCTGGAGCGGCGGCATATTCTTTAGGATCAGATACACATTGTTCCGGGAGGAAAGGTCCACCTTAAAGGCATTGTAGCGGCTTCCGGAGGAAGCGGAGCCGGCATGATAGACGATCGCCTTCGGGCAATAGTGATTCCGGTAGCCGTAAAGCTGTGCCCGGTAGCCGATATCGATATCCTCCAGATAGGCAAAATGCAGCTCATCAAACAGGCCGAGCTTTTGGAGCACGGCTCTTCTGTAGATTGCCGCACCGCCGCAGGCTGCAAACACCCTTCTCGGCCTGGTATAGCGGCTGCTGCTCTGTCCCTTGCCGATCCCGAAGGCCCAGCCCAGAAGGCAGTACAGATCCCCGCAGTCATCGATGACCTCGGGCTCCTTCATGGAAAGCATTTTCGCCGAAACAGAGAAGGTGCGTTTGCTCTTTTGTATCTCCCTCTCCAGCTGCGCCACAAATTCCGGCTCGGGGATCGTATCATTATTTAAAAGAAGGACAAACTCCGTCTTCGCACGTTTGATCCCTTCATTTACGGCTCTTGCAAAGCCTCCGTTTTCCGAAAGCTCTACAAGCTCCACCTTCGGAAAATGCTCCCGCACCATCCGGCAGCTCTCATCCGTTGAGGCATCATCCACGACGATGGTATGAAAGGCTGTGCCGGTGGAGCGTTTTAAAAAGCTCAGGCAGTCCTGCAGGTACTTTTTTCCGTTGTAATTCGGTATAATAACTGTTGTTTTTATATTTTCAGGCAATCCTTCACCCCTTCTCTCTGAAAAACAGATCCGGCAGATATACAAGCCTGCCCTCGGTCTGTCCTGCATTCCGGTCGCTGGTCCTGACAGAAGAACGCTTGCGTCTTTTGATCACTTCCCTGGGCGCCTGATCCACATCCAGCGGCATGGCCGCCCGGTGCAGATATCCGCTGAAGCGGAAGTTCATACCGTCAAAAAGGTGTACCCCGTCCATGACGGGACCTTTGATGACGCAGCCGCGCCTCACACTCCTGCCACAGACGGCATCAATATCCTTTCTGACCGTCATGATATCCGGATGGTACTCGGCATGGTAAAAGCCCAGATGCCTGCTATGGGTGATCGTCGCATCCCAGTCCATCTGGTGAAAGAAATCCTCCACCGCCCGCTTTCCGGCCTCATAGGCATAGCGCTTACTCTCCGGATTGTCCGAGGTGGAATGCTCATGGGCGCGCCAATGATAGAGGATCATCGGCACATGACCAATATGCCGTTTTACATACTCCACCGGAAACCAGCCGTACTCATGGGTGGTTTTGTGCTTCTCCACACGCTCCCACTCGATCCCGATCAGGATCCGCAAAAACAGATCATAGTCCTGAGCGCCGTCATACTCCTTTCGCAGCAGCGCCTTTCCGAAGAGCTCGGAACGGATGACTGTAAAATGACAGATGTAATTATTCGAAAGCAAAAGGTCAAGATTAAAAGCCGGCTTGATATTGGGCTCAAAGCACCCGGTCAGATCCGCACTGACCTTATCCTCATCGGTATAGACCATATCATAACCGCCCTGTCTGAGCAGCCGCACCACCTCGGACAGTGCCTGCGGTGCGAGCAGATCGTCATGATCCAGCAGTCCTACGTAATTCCCCTCGGCCCACTTGAAGGCTTCATTGGTATTTTGGGAGATCCCTTCATTCAGATCCAGATGATGATAACAGATCCGGGGATCCTTGTAGGATTCGGCCGCCTGCCGCAGTCTGTCATCCGATGAGGAATCCGCGATCACCAGCTGCCAGTTGGGATAGCTCTGTCCCAAAACGCTCTCGATCATCTGGCAGAAATATTCTTTTTTGGTCTGATAGGCCGGCACCAGAATGGAGATCAGAATATCCTCCCGCTCCCGGATCGCGGCCAGCTCCTGATCCGATACGGTTTTGATCTCGCCAAACAAAGACCTTGGTCTGATCGCATGATCATAGCCCAGGGTGCGTTTTTGCCAGGCATCCATACGCTTTTGATCCTTGCGCTCTGCCACGGCCGTAATGGTTGGACCGATCCCGTTTCTCTTCATAAAAGAAAGTGCTCGTTTTGCCAGGCTCATATCTTTACCCTTTCCTTTCACCTCCGACACAGAACCTCCGGAAGATCACATAAAATATCACACAATATCCAAACAGATAAACCGGATAATAATACATAAACAGTCTTGACGGTGCTGTCAAAAAGACCAGCGGCACCTTGATCACGGAGCACAGGATCCAAAAGCACGCCGCCCATTTTTTCCTACCCGCCAACAGGATCCATAAAAGCGCTGCAAGCACCAGAGGCGGGATCACGCTGTAGACTGCATCCGCCCAGGGAAGCTTTTCATTGTACCGGCCGGGCCTGCGCTGCTCTAAAAAGCAGACCGCCGCGGTCCGCACCTGCTCCAGGATCGGTCCCGACAAAGGATACGTCCGAAACTGCCGGTAGTTTGCATTCTCCGTATCCCGGAACAGCTGCGTGGTATCCATCAAAAGATCGCTGCTGTCCAAAAAGGTGGTCCACCGCTCCTTTATAAATACCATAGGATATTTTATGATCAGCTGTCTGTATGCCGCTTTACAGGCCGCAAAGTCCTCGTCCTGATAGGTTCTCTGAAACCCCGGCTCGCTCCAGAACAGCTGGATCCCGTTCTTCTCTCTGCCCGCTTCGCTGACCACCAGATCCGTATCGATCACCCGGTCGATCTGCGCCAACAGGGCGGCGTCCTCTTGATCTTTATTCTCATGCGCTGTCCTGATCAGCTCCGTCAACGGAAGCACCATGGAGGTCAGTTCATATTGAGAACCACTCGTTATCTTTTCTCCAACCTTCTGTGGTACAAACAAAATGACAAAGGCGATCAGAAACAACAGGATCTCCCGTTTCAAAGCAGCTGCTTTTCGATCCTTCGCGATCAGCACCAGCAGCGCCGGGAAGAAGATCAGATAATAAATAGCTTCTGCTCTCCAAACCGCCAGGACCGCTGCCATGACACAAATGACAGCTATGTAATTTGCACTTTTTCCACAACCGAGAACAGAAGTTGTGGAAAAATCGTCAGACAATTTCTTATCTTCTTCGGTCAACTTTTTTGCATCCGAACTTGCAGGATCTTTGGATTTTGCAGCACTTTCTTCCCGTCTTCTTTGTTTGTACAAAAAATAGGACGATGACAGGACCGTCAGCTCCAAAAACGCCCAAATACTCACTCTCATCGGATACAGAGAGGAATCCAGCACCGGAAACATAACAAACGGTATGATTAACAACAGAACGGATTTTGAAGGGAATCCTGCATTTTTATTCCCAATCATTCGTGATTGACCGTCCGGCCCAACAGACCCTCCGGGGGAATTATCTGGCAATTTTTCCGAAGAGTTTTCCACAGTTTTCCACAATGCGCTGCGGTCCCGATCTGCATCCTCTATCGCCATGCAGATGATGTGGGAAACCATCAATGAGATCACTGCCTGCTGACACAAAATGACGCCGGCCGGAACCGGGATCAGCATCAGTGCATAGATATAAAAAACACTCGTAAGGTAATTCTGCCAGAAGTTGGGATACAGATGGGTTGCCGATGACAGGATACCGAATTCGTCCATCCGCCAGATCCCCGGCCATGTCAAAATCAAAAATAACACATTTAATATAAAATATCCGATGGCGATCCTGCGAAACAGGACGTCAGCCTTTGTAAAAAACCAAAAGAGCCCCTGCCACAAAAAAAGAAGCAATAGGAGATAGATCACCTTCACTCCTATTGTCTCTATGGATTTCAATGTCTGCAGCCTGTCCGAGGTGTCAAAAACGACATATTGGAAGATCAGACGGTCTGTAAAAAAGCCGATCAGATAATGGATCAGCGCACAGATAACAGCCGCCTTGTTTGCTTTTCCTATCGCGTTTTTGATCTGCTTCTCCACCTTTGTATCCCCTTACTGCGCCAGAAAGACATTCAGCTCCTCCGGTGTTCCCAGAACATGAACCTTGTCCGCATCCACAATGCTGATCCGGACATCGCCGCCCTTTTCGATCAGGTGGTTATACAGAGGGGCTACATATTTTTCGCCGTTCTCAAGCTTTTCATCACTGCTGTAATACTCTTCATAGAGTCTTTGATACAGTGCGCAGCTGGAAAAATAGTACGCACCGAGTGTACAGTTATCCGAGATCCGCTTCTTTTCCCGTACCTCGGTCACTTTGCCGGTTTCATCGAGCTTTGCAAAGCTCCAGTGATCACCCGGCGCATGAAAACAGGGAAGGAAACCGTCCCCTGCGATCTGCGAGCTGTTCATCTGCCCCGCCTCCACATAGGTATCGATATTGTAGATCATCAGTGCACTTTCCGGATCCCAGAGATCCTTGGCCAGCATTGCCGTAGTGGCCTGTCCGTCCGTAGGTGCATCCAGCTCGATCACCTTTACATTTTCAATGCCCATGCCCTTGCACTTTTCCCGGATGAAGCCCTCGGTATCATCCTCCCTTCGGACCACGAAGATATAATCATTCTCCGGCGCCCGAAAGCCCTCAAGACTCTCCATGGACCACTCAAAGAGGGTCTTTCCCTTTGCAGGGATCTGGTACTTGGGAACGGTGTATCCGGCCTTGCGGAATCTGCTTCCAAGGCCCGCCATGGTGATCAGAACAGTCTGCTTCATCAGTTAGTCTCCTTTGCGATTCTCAAATGGAAATTTCCCCATCATGCTGCATGATGGCAACATTCTCAACGCCCTCCAGCTTCGAAAGGCCCGAAAGCAGCTCCTTTTCCCTGCCGCTTTTGATCTCCACGATCATCTCAAGTCCCCGGGGCGACAGATTTCTGGAGCGCACCTTTGGGGCTTTGGTGAGGGCTTTTACAGCCTTCATGATCTCTTCCTCCGCATCCGCGGACGCTGCATTTACCACCAGGATCAGTCCGCCGCTTGCAGCAGGTATAAGCTGCAGTAAAAACAGGCCGGCCGTGATCAGCAGAGACATCAGAATAGCGATCTTGTACATCTGTGCCCCGCAGATGATCCCCACACTGATGGACCAGAATAAAAACATCAGATCCATGGGATCCTTGATCGCGGTCCGAAAACGCACGATGGAAAGGGCTCCGACCATACCAAGGGAGATCACCAGATTCGACTGCATGGCCAGAAGGATCCCCGCCGTGATCACGGCAATGAGCGCCAGTGCTACGTTAAAGGATTTGGAATACAACCCCTTCCTCGCAGATACAAAGTACACTGCGAAGATATACAGGGCAAGCACCGCTGTTACGCCCAGCGTCACAAGGATCGTTGCCGTGGTTATATCGCTTCCCGAAAAGCCTTCGAGGAAGGACTTTTTGAATACGTCACCAAAGGTATTCATGGATCTTTTTTTCCTCTCTTCTGCAAAGATAATATTTGGAAAAGCTCTCCCTTTGTAAATGTCCAAGCTCCAAAGCCTGCTGCACCGACCGCGGCAGCAGTGCATCATATTTGACCTCCAAAAGGTGCCGGCCCGCTTCCATGGCAGGTTTCAAAAAGGGATGCGCATCAAACAGCTGCTCCGGCCGCCAGCCGGCCGCAATGTTCAGATCCAGCGTGATCCGCACATTCCCCGCCGTCATGACAAAGGGCATCCGCTGATAGACCACCATCACCTTCGGCCGAAAAAGCCTTGTCCTTTGCAACAGGCAAAACTCCTGCAAAACCTTCGAAGCCTTGGAAAGCGCCGCAGCGTCCTCAGACAGCACGCCTCCTTCGATCAGCACCTTTGCCTGCTCATAGGTCAAAAGGCAGCTTTCCTTCCTGGTCATCAGATTCTTCTTGGATTTTTTCTCCAGGGCGATCCGCTGACTGTCAGCATTGTAGCAGCGGATCCGGAATTTGGCTCTCGGATCGCTTCCCGCCTCGTTCTTCCGATAGCAGGTATCATACAGATCGTCAAAATAAACGCTCCGGATCTCATAGCTTCCGGACGCGGCTGCATGCACATCCGCCTGCAGCAGATCCTCGATCCGATGGCGGATCAACACCGCATCCTGTGCATCGATCCTGTATTTTTCCTCATGGCGCCAGCCGGGCCGTATTTTTTCTTCCGTCATATCGGTCCTCACTTCTTTGACCCTGTTTATCATCATACCACATAATGTATCTGAATGCCATCAAAAAAACTATATATGCGAAATCAGAAAAGGCGGAGGATTACTCATCCTCCGCCATCAGCCGGTCCACAAATGCAAGTCTCTCTTCGGTAAAGCGCTTCATATGTCCAAGCTCCGGGGACGCATTGCCCGCGGGCCAACGCTCACATTCCCTTGCAAGCGCGCCGGAGCTTTGCAGGCGCTTTTCAAGCGCATCGATCCTCTCTGTCACCCGCTCTGTTGCAAAGGGCCCTTCTCTCCACCGCTTCCAGATCGCAGCAAGCGCCTTTTTGCTCTCTCCCAGATCCTGCTCATACATAATCTGTCCCGGTTCAAAGGCCACCACCTGCTCCACCGGCTCCATGGACTCCTCGCAGTAAAAGGGGTTTTCCGCATACACGCACCCAAAAGAAATGTTCATATCCCAGGGGATGAAGTATCCCTTCAGCGCGCCGTTTTGTCTCCTTGTTACGAAGTAGTGGTTTTTGTTTTCGTTATCAAAGCCTCCGATGGCCTGATAGAACAGCCAGTTTTCCAGGACATTTTCCTGATCGCAAAGAGACAACAGCTCGTTTGCCTGCCCCTCCGATGCCTTTTGCAGCTCCTCTGCCAGCCGCCTTAAGCTTTCCCATTCCTCCTCGCTTTGCAGAACGGCATCACCCTTTAAGTAATATCCGCCTCTGAAATCCGGCATACCGGGATCGGGCAGCGCTCCCATAAAGCTTTCCGCCGCCAGCGGGGCCGTATATTTTTTCTTATAGATCCGCTCCACCAGATCCTCTCCGCGCGAAAGCTGCGTCGAAACCTTCTCCATCTGCAACAGCTTTCGGTCCACAGGGTAGCTAAGAAGGTACAAGCCCGTATAGCCTTCGTTGATGATCACCTCCACATACTCTCCGGTGACGCCAAACGCGATGCCGAAGGGATTGCTTTTGGCCCCCGTCTCCTGCCAAAGATCCATACTGAGCTTGTCCCGAAGCCTTGAGGGATCCGCATAGAGGCTGTTCAGGATCCAGTCATCATCCTTCCGCATCCCCAGGAGCTTCTTTTTTTCCTTTTTGATCGCTCCGTCCTTTTCCTTTCGAAGGCGCAGGCGAAGGCTCTTTTTCTCGTATGTCAGAGAGGTGTTGCCCCGAAGATCCGCTCTTGTCAGGCACTTTGTCACCTTCACGCCCTCAGCCGCAGGCTCGTAAACGCTAAGCTGATAGAGGGGCTTATCGCCCTCCGAAAGACCCTCTGCAGGCTCCAGATCCATAACAGGAAGCCCCACCGGCAAAAGGGTCCATCTCTCATAGCCCTTCCCGGCAACCGCCAGAAACGGGATGCCTTCACCTGCCGCAAGCAAAGCAAGCTTATCCGCCTGTTCAAAGCCCTTCTCAAAGATGGCCGCGACGCCCTCCGTTGCCTCTAGCCTTCCGTTTTCCCAGAGCGCATCGTCCATGTCAACCGGCAGATAAACGATATGCCTTCCCCGGTCGCAGGGCAGCGGCACGTCCCCAAGACACAATGAAAAAGACAGAGACTCCTCATCGGAAAGCTCTGTCAGTTTTTCCGTTATGGACAAAAGCTTCTTTGCAGAGGCACTTCGCGCCGAAAGCCCGTTTTCCTCCCCCAGGGCAAGAAACAGCCAGGCCGCCAGGGCAAAGCACAGGCCGCTGAAAATAAGCCCCATTGTCTGAATCCTTCGTCTGCCCATTTAGTTCCTTTCGCCAGATGTACATCTGCTGTTTTTGCAAAGCGCATCCATCTGCTCCACGGACAGGTTCAAAAACTCGTCCGGGCGTACCGTTCTGTCATCCACATAGAATCCTTTATGGCCGGGCCAGGGCTTTCCGTAGATGATTTCATCATAGGGAATCTCCCAGCGCTCCAGCCAGGATAGCAGGATCTTGGCGGTATTGGCATTGATCAGCCCGATATTGCCGCCGTAGCTGTTCATATTCCGCGAGGTAAACAATACGATCTTCGCACCCTTATTTTTGTACTCCCGGATCTTTTCCACCATCTCGGGAAAGGGCACCAGGTCCTGATAACTCTCCTCCTTCTTCTTGATCGGACACAGGGTCCCGTCAATATCAAAACAAAATGTCAGATCTTCAAATTCCTTCACGTAAATAACTCTCCTTTATATCTTATCTTACGCCGTCTGCTCCAGGATCCGGATGGCATTTAGCAAAAATCCGAATACCTTGCCCGGCTGATCCATGTGGTAGGGCAGCATGGATAAAAACAGCCCCGCCTCGCAGATGCGTACATAATCCTTATCATATCCTTCCCGCTCCAAAAGCTCATAGAACACCTCCCGGTACGGGTCAAGATCCGCATCCAGAGAAAGCTCCCACTTAAGATCCTGCTTCAGACTCACCTGATACAGTCCGCTGTTAAAGTAATCATACCCACCGCAGATGCTGTGAGAAAGCTTGGCAATATCATAGTACGGATCCATATACAGCTCTTCCTCGGTCTGCGCGCCCTTGGGGTCGATCAGCTTCAAAAGCCCCGCTTCGCGGCTGTAGAGGATATTGGAAAAGCAAAGATCCCCGTGGCTGATGGCAAGAGCATCCTTTGCCACGCTGTGGCCGGACATGCCATAGGCCTTTTTCCGCTTTTCCCGGTACTGGGTCAGGTATTCCTGCACCACCGCATCGATACCGGAAAACCGCGTTCCCATGGCGATCATGGCATCAAACCTTGCATAGGCTTCATGGGCCTTAAGCTCCTTCATCCTGGATATGACCTTATCCTCGTAGGCTGCCTTGGCTGCAAGGCCCGCCTTCTCCTCTCCGACCGTTTTCTTCACCCGGGTCTTTAAGAAGTAAAAGAGCGTCTCTAAAATATCCCGAAGCTCCTGGGTGGAAACCGCACCGTGCACAAACCGGATGGCGATGTCCGTGGTATGGATCCGCTCCATCGTATAGGAGGCTCCGTTTTGATCCTCCCGATAGTCATAGGGCATCACAAACCATTTCTTCATCGCATCGGGAAGCAGTCCGTAAAACTCATACTCAGCCTTGATCTTCTCCTTTTTGGAGGATTTCTTGGTCACCGTGTAGGCATCCCCCTCCAGGGCATTGAAAAATCTGGCATCAAAGCCGCCGGTGATATAGGCCAGAAAACGACTCTGCACGGACAGATCCGCAAAGGCCTTCTGGGCGATCTCATTTTCCGAAAACTGACGCTTGCCGAGCCTTTCCTCATTTTCAAACAGGCTTTTTTCATCCGGCAGAAGCACCGCCGCCGGCTCGCCATCGCACAGCGCCGTATAGATCTCCTCCACATAGGAGGCCTTTTGCAGCAGAGCGGAAAACTCGCTCTTCTCTGCAATTCCAAAATTGGAATATAGGTAAACAAATGCGTATTTTTCGCTATATTCAAGATTTGTTAATTCACGCTTTAACTTATCGAAATCTTCTTTTTCCGACAGCGTAATAAAATTCCGGACGTTTTTTATTGCCATGGAGGCTTCACGGATCCGGCCCGATAAAGGGATTCTTTTCACGATGGTCTCGCCAAAGCTTTTCTCCCCGGTAATGGTCCTGATCTCCCGCCCCGGCATCCTTCTGTCGTCATAGATCACGATTACTTTTTTCATTGGTTTCTGCCTTTCTCTACTGCTTTGCAAACAAGCTCTTTATCAGCTTCCAAACATAGCCCAGGATCGTCGCTGCCGCCATGGCGATCAGGGAGTATCTGGTATAGATCTCCTGGATCTGCATGCTGCTTCCCGCCCGAAAGATCGCATCCACATAGCGTCCGAACTCCTCAAAGCGGTAAGCCAGGCCGAAATACCGGGCCAGCATCGTCAGCGTCAGAATTTCAAATATCCAGCCGAAGGCAGAGGTCAGGGTGATCATCACCGCACGCCCTCTGATCAGATTTGCCGTAAAATCATACCAGGCCTTGACCACATCCAGTCCCCGCAGCGCTGCCATGGAGCGCACGGAAGCACGCCGTTGGATCAGATACCGGTTCAGATAGGAAAAGCTTCCCGGAACAGACAGATAAATAAGCCCTCCCAACAGGATCATGCATCCGAAAACAGGGAGCACCGCAGCCGGCACACCGCCCGCAACCCAGAAAAACAGCAGGCAGAAAAACAGGGCCAGGATATCAAAAAAACGATCCACCACCACGCTCAGGACACCGACCTGCCAGATCCCGGTCAGCCGGAAGACCTCCTCGATCCTGTAAAACTCCCCGAGCTTAAAGGGGATCAGAAGATTGACCAGCGTTGTACGCAAATAAAGCAGCACAAACTTCCCGAAGGGAAGCCTATGCTCCATCAAAACAAGGTAAAGCCTCATCATTTTGAACAGATGCACCAGCAAAAAGCAAAGGAGCATCAGAATCAGGCAAACGACTGTATCATTCATCAGACTATCTCATCCTCTTCCTCTACCTTCTTGCAGGTATAGGCATCTCTCGGAACATCTCTGTACTCCTGATGGATCGTCTCGTGATCCATGAAATACGCAAATGCCATCTTCAGCACCTTGATGGCCTGGGATGTCATCTTCACATTGGAAACCTGATCATCCTCTCTCCAGGAAACCGGATAAAAGATGATATCATGATCATAGTAATGAGACGCCAGGATCATCACATAGTTAAACATCAGATTGTCCGGAAACTTCTTATAAAAGCCG
The DNA here is from genome assembly GCA_024695605.1 of Lachnospiraceae bacterium. Lineage (GTDB taxonomy): Bacteria > Bacillota > Clostridia > Lachnospirales > Lachnospiraceae > RGIG7926. The sequence goes on from JAILHW010000035.1 coordinate 24,331, forward strand.
TCCCGCAGCATTCTGACAGAATACAGGTTCAGCCCGCTTCCCAGATCAAAGATCCTGCGTCTTGTCACAAAGGCAAAGATAAAGTTATAAACTACGTTGCCGAAGGTCCGAAAGGCCGAGTAGCCCTCAAGGCGCGAGCCCCGCATGAACCTTGCACCCAGCACGCAGTCGTGCTTTTGATGGATCCCCTTCTTCAGCATCGGCAGAAAGTCGTGGATGTTGCCCTGGTCATCGCCGTGCAGCATGCAGACGTGGGTAAAGCCGTGATCGATCGCATACCCAAAAGCCATCTTCTGGGATCCGCCCAGACCGTAGTTTTCATCATTCCGAACCAGCGAGATCTTATCACAGGGATGCTCTGACAGATACTGAAGAACTGCTCTCTCGGTCTGATCCGTGCTGCGGTTGTTCACCACCAGGATCTCCGAAAAATAAGGCAGCACCTCCTCGTCGAGCTGTGCCAGCACTCTGACGATCTGCTTTTCACAGTTGTAAGCCGGAATAAATAACAGGATCTTCTCCTTTGTCATACGCCTTCCCCTTCCTTTGCCATGTCCGGATCCTTCTTTTCCAGAAAGATCTTACGGGTGATAAAATTATAAACCATCACAATACCTGTCGCAACCATTTTGGCCCCTGCGGTCACAAGCCCCGCCGACAGATGTTCCTTCAGCCACATCCATCCCTCGTAGATCACATCGATGGAGACCTTGATGATCAGCTCGTTGAGCGCAAGGCCGATGAGACTTAAGATCACAAAGATGATAAACTCGCGCCGCTTGTCCATATCCTCCCGTCTTTGGAAGACGAACTTCATGGACAGGATGTAGTTGATGATCACGGAGATCGTAAAGCCCCAGAAGGCTCCGATCAGTGCTGCCGCCGAGGTGCCCATACCGGCCCTTCTGAGAACGGCTGCCACAACAAGGGTGATCAGAAAGTCGATGCAAAAGCAGACGACACCGACCACGCCGAATTTCAAAATCTGTTCCAAAAGCTTTTTCATAAAACCTATCTCACTTCCAGTTCACTGTAAAATCCGAATGATCCAGGGAAAAGTTCGGGTTGTAGTAGGGATCCCCGGCCGCCAGCTCTTTTTCCCACTTCAGCTTGAAGCGGTCCGATTCCTGCTGATACCGCACGGCATTGGAATCCGCCTTATCCGCACCTCTGGACTTGGATTCAAAGTGATAGAGCTCGGCAAAGGGCGTAAAGATGTTCAAAAGCCCCTTCTGCCGAAGTCTCAAGCAAAAATCCACATCATTGAGCGCAACGGCAAACTCTTCATCCAGCCCGCCCAGCTGCTCATACAAAGAGCGCCTGACCATCATACAGGCTCCGGTGACCGCCGTTACATCCTGGGCATAGCAAAGCTTTCCCATATATCCCACATTGGCCTCCGGCACCCGGTAATGGGTATGTCCCGCCGTTCTGTGGGCGCCCAGGCCGATCACGATCCCCGCATGCTGAATGGTCTTATCCTCGTAGTAAAGCTTCGCTCCCACGGCGCCAACGTCCTCGCGGAGCGCATACATCAGCATCTCCTCGATCCAGTTCGGCGTGATGACCTTGGTATCGTTATTCAAAAGCAGCACAAACTCACCGTCCGCCTGACGCTCTCCAAAGTTGTTGATCTTCGAGTAGTTAAAGGGTCCTTTATAGGTGACGATCCTGACATTGGGGTGCCTCTTTATCTCCTCATAGTAGGCCCGTATCTCGGCCGTTTCGGAATTGTTCTCCACGATGATGATCTCATAGTTATCGTAGGTGGAGATCTCAACGATGGATTCCACGCACCTGGAAAGGTCCTCCAGATGGTCCTTGTTGGGGATGATGATGCTGACCTTCGGCCGCCTGGTCAGGGCATAGCGGATCCGAAAGATGGTCGCAAAGGCCCTGGTGCTTTCAATCTCAAAATCCCGGTAGCCATGCCGCCGCAGATGGTCCGCAATGGCTCCCTTGGCCGCATCCACCGCATAGGTCTTGGCCTCGATCCCGGAGGCTACGGAATTCTTATGGGACCGCCAATAGTAGAGCATCTTCGGCACATGCACGATGTGCTCTGCCTTGTCCGTCAGACGCAGGATCATATCGTGGTCCTGACTGCCGTCAAACCGGCTGCGGAACAGCTCCTCTCCCTCTAACAGCTTTTTCCGGAATGCACTGAAATGGCAGATATAGTTGTTTGCCCTCAGGTTATCCGGTGCAAAATCCGGCTTGAAGTGCATGGTGATCATGTGATCGATGTTATCCCCCTTAAAGGTGGCCTCATCGCAGTACAGATAATCCGCATCCTGCTCACAGATCGCCTTCATATACTCATACAGCACCGAAGGGTGCAGAATATCATCATGGTCAAACAAGGCGATATAATTGCCCTTTGCCAGCTTCAGACATGCATTGGTATTCCCCGAGATCCCCTCGTTTTTCTCAAGCTTTTGGTAGCAGATCCGCTGATCCTGTCCGGCCAGCTTTTTGCAGTACTCTCCCACATAGGCATGCTCTGCATCCGAGCCGTCTGCAAGGCAAAGCTGCCAGCCGCCGTAGGTCTGCGCCGTGACAGAGCCGATCATATCCTCCAAAAAGCTTTGGGGGGTGTTGTAAAGGGGCACTAAAATACTGAAGGTGACCTCTTTTTCAAATTTCGTCTCCTGCTGCTCCTTGCGCTGTGCGGCATTGGGAAAGCTTCTCTTGCCGTGGATCCTGATCGAGCGTTTTTCCCGGTATTTATTTAACAGCTTATGGGCGATCCCTTTGGGATTCCCGTGCGCCAGGACCCTTGCCTTGGTGGCCAGGAAAAAATTGATCACCACACGAAAGGGCTTTGCCAGCTTCCAGAAGATCGAACCCTTGATCTTTTGCAGCTTTCTGCTCAGATCCTCCACCTCTCTCTGGCTGTCCGCCAAACGATAGGCCAGGGTCTCGTTTTTCGCCTTTTCCCGTTCATAGAGGTCCTTATAATATTCCTCAAGGTTTTCCTGCTTTTCCTGCTCCATAGATATCCTTCATCCGTTTTTTATTTTTCTTTCTTAAGTGCACGCAGCGGCTTGGTCAGCTTCCAGCTGGTGGAGGACTTGAGCGCCTCAAGCTGCTTGTCCCTGTTCTCTGCCAGGAACTTATAATCATTGATGGCGGAGCTGATCTCCCCGTAGGCATCCTTGGAGACTGCGATCTCCTCTAGGGAAAGCATCAGGTAGCCTGCCTGATTGGTGGATACATCCACCGAGATCTTGGGCTCCGGATTCTCAAAGCTGTAGACGCAGCCGGCCATCAGATCGCCGTTTACCAAAAACTCCTGCTCCCGGCTCCTGCCGCCGGATACCGACAGAATACCGATCCGAAGCAGTCTGACGGAAGGAAGGATCAGGATCATCTCTCCGTTTTCCGTCACGGGGATCTTGTAGTGATAGACCTCCTGACGCCTGTTTCCGTCCACCAGATCACTCCTGTCCATGGGAATGGAGGAGATCACCTCCTCATGCTGGGACGGATAGCGCACCGTAATGGCATGTCCCGTAGAGCCCATCAAAAGGGACTGCAGCTGCCAGCGGCGGATCAACGGCTTTCCGAACATCTCATATTCATTGCGAAGCACCATGGCCGACTGCTGTACATATTCCTGGAAATGGGTTTCCATGATCAGGAAAAACTGCTTGACGGATTCCGTGATCCCGGCCTGACGGTACAGATTTTCAAACTCCGGATGCTTGTACTGCAGCCTGTGCTTGCCCTCGAGGAAGTAGTACAAAAAGCGGAATACCACATAATCCACAGGCACTGCACAGGAGAAGGTCCATTCGTAATCGATGAGGATCGCTTTTTCATCCGTCAGCATAATATTCTGCGGGATCATATCGATATCCGTCACCGGAAGGGACATCACGGGAAGCTCATTTCCCGCCTCATCCAGACAGCGGATCTTATCCTCCGAAATATCTCCGAACCATCTTCTAAACTCATAGCTGGATTCAAAGGGCACCAGCGTCGGAAGCGACCTGAGTCTGCTCACAAAATTCAGCATCAGCTTGGCTGCTGCGGAGGCCTCTCCGTTTGCCACCATCAGATCCAGCCTGCTCTCAAGGCTTTCCCCTTCCACATAGGCAAACTGCGCAACGGCAGCGGCTTCATCCATGGCCGTGATGGTATTGAGTGCGATGGGCTGGCCGATCACCGAAAGCCCTGCGATCGCGCTCTCGAGCTTCTTTGCCAGATCTCCCAGGTCCAGAATGTGCTGGTTGGCCATATAGGTAAAAGCACCCTTGGTGACACGGTCCTTGTAAACATCGGTACGGATCTGCATCTCCTGCCTTCTCTCATTGGAAAAGCGGGTATAATCCGGCAAAAGCTTCAGGGACTGCTCTCCGTCCATGGTCAGCACCAGCATATAGGCATGTGCGAAAAAGGGATACTGCCCCGTCTGCAACAGATGATCCACCGCTTCTCTCTCATCAAAGAGCTCCAGCGCTGCATCCTGGAAGTTGTACCGGTTATCGTCACACTCTCCGATCTGCGGAAGATGATCATCGGAAAACAGAGCCACCGGAAATTCCACCGTGGGATAGGGATAAAACCACTTGCCCTCCAGCTGTGCATACGCACCGCCCTCCATGCGGATCTCCTCCAGCATGGTCATCATACGGATCTTGGAAAGCTGGGCACTGTCTCCCTGGGCAATACCGAAATCCCCGTTGCAGATGGCATGCACTCCGTACGGATTGTTCCAGTACAGCGCCAGCATGCCGCCCACAGGCAGCTCCTCCAGCCATTTTTTCACCATATCCTTCGTAGGCATCGCATGCAGATTCTGATAGGTTCCCCGCAGCTTGATCCCTTCAAAGAATTGTTCCAGATTACCCAGTCTTTCTGTCTTCATATGCTAAAATCCCTTCTCTACTGTGATCCTGGTATTCATGTCGTAAAATCCGACGGTGTTTTTGTCGGAGATCACGGAAATACTCACCAGATCGTATAACCTGTGATACACTACAAATTCATCCCCCAGGTACCCTGTACACCCCAATGAGATCAGATAGTCGCCGCCCTGCAGATCCAGATTCTGGGAGTAGGTGACGATCCGCTGCTCTCCTTTTTTGCAAAGTCCCGTTTCCACCCGTTCATACATCGTATTGGTGCCCGTGATATCCGTCCCCTTCGGATCCTTGATGGTAAAGGTAAAAATAGGGTCCTTGACATCCTCGTGAAATACGAGCTTTGCCTTTACCGAAAAGGGCTGTCCCTTTTGCAGCATATTGCCAAAGTTGCCGTACTGGTCCACGATGGCAAAGTCCACGATCTCCGCCTGTCTCTGGCCGTAATCGATCACCTGCTCGTTCACGGTAAAATGGCTTCTCCAGCTGTCCGGTTCACCCTCCGTTGTGGTCAGCTTGCTTTTCTCCGACACATTCTCCAGCGTCTCGGTATCCAGCTGCCCCACCATGAGCTTTTTATACATATTGATCATGTCCTTCGGATTGCCCTCTGCAAGCTTCACGCCCTTGTTCAGAAGGATCACGCGGTCACAGTATTTGGCGATGGAGGACAGATCATGGCTGACAAACAGGATCGTTTTCCCCTGCTGCTTAAACTCCTCAAACTTATGGAAGCACTTCATCTGGAAAAAGACATCCCCCACGGAAAGGGCCTCATCCACGATCAGGATCTCCGGATCGATGTTGATGGCCACCGCAAAGGCCAGCCTTACAAACATACCCGAGGAATAGGTCTTCACGGGCTGCGTGGCAAAGTCTCCGATATCCGCAAACTCCAGGATCTCCGGCAGCCTTTGCTCGATCTCCTCTTCGGAAAAGCCCATCATCGTACCGTTCAGATAGACATTCTCGATCCCCGTATATTCCATGTTAAAGCCTGCACCCAGCTCCAAAAGGGCTGAGATCCTGCCATCCACA
>JAILHW010000052.1 GCA_024695605.1 Lachnospiraceae bacterium
ATATCTGCCCCTCATTACCACCAACTGTGCGGTATTGGGCGTTGCGCTGACCAATGTACAGAAATCCTACGGCCTTTTGGAAAGCGTTATCAACGGCTTTGCAACGGCAGCCGGCTTTGCCATTGCCATCATTATTCTGGCGGGCCTTCGGGAAAAGATGGAATACAACGACATTCCGAAGCCCTTTCAGGGAATGCCCATCGTGATGATCACGGCAGGACTGATGGCAATCGCATTTTGCGGATTTTCGGGACTGTTCTAAATAGTAAGCATAAGCTAACAAATTGAAACGGAGAATGATATGAATATCACAGCGATCCTGATCGCTACAGCGGTTGTGGCGGCGGTTGGACTTTTGATCGGCCTGTTTTTAGGTGTGGCAGGCATCAAATTTCATGTAGAGGTAGATGAAAAGGAGCAGGCAGTTCTGGAAGCGCTTCCCGGCAATAACTGCGGAGGCTGCGGTTTTCCCGGCTGCTCGGGACTTGCGGCAGCAATTGCCAAAGGGGAAGCTCCCGTAAACGGATGCCCCGTGGGCGGTCAGCCTGTGGCAGAGGTGGTTGCAGGGATCATGGGCGTGGATGCCGGCGCATCCGAGAAAATGGTGGCCTTTGTGAAGTGCGGCGGCACCTGCGAAAAGGCAGGGAAGGACTATGACTATGTGGGCAGCATGGACTGCAGGATGGCATCCTTTGCACCGGGTGGCGGCCCGAAGAGCTGCAATGCAGGCTGCATGGGCTACGGAAGCTGCGTCAGCGTATGTCCCTTTGATGCGATCCACGTGGTGAACGGTGTTGCGCTGGTCGATAAGGAGGCTTGTAAGGCATGCGGCAAGTGTATCGAGGTTTGCCCCAAAAAGCTCATTGAGCTGATCCCGTATGATGCCAAGTATGCGGTAGCCTGCAACTCCCATGAAAAGGGACCGGTGGTGATGAAGGCCTGTCAGGCGGGTTGCATCGGCTGCAGTCTTTGTGCCAAGAACTGTCCGAAGGAAGCAGTGGCCGTTACCGATTTTCTGGCAAAGATCGACCAGGAAAAATGCGAGGGCTGCGGCATTTGTGCCGAGAAGTGCCCGAAGAAGTGCATAGGCGCTTTATCCTGATAGAACCGCCCGCAGACCGGCCGGGTCCGGGCGATTGTATAAAAGAATGATTTATAACAGGAGGTAGCAATGAAAACGAAAAACGTATGGAATACCTACAGCGCAGCGCAGCTGAAGGAGCTGGAAAAGTTTGCGGATGCTTACCGCAGTTTCCTGGATCACGGCAAGACCGAGCGGGAATGCGTGGATCAGATCGTTGAGCGGATCGAAGCAGAGGGCTATGTGGAGATGTCCCGTGCCATAGCTGATGGCAAAAAACTGAAGGCAGGCGCCAAGGTGTACGCCGTCAATATGCAAAAGGCAGTGATCATGTACTGCGTCGGAAAAGAGGATCTGGAATGCGGTATGAACATTCTGGGTGCCCACATCGATTCTCCCAGAATGGATGTCAAGCAGAATCCCCTGTATCAGGACAATGAATTTGTCTATCTGGATACCCATTATTACGGCGGCATCAAAAAATACCAGTGGGTGACCATTCCCCTGGCGCTTCACGGCGTGGTTGTCAAAAAGGACGGCTCTACGGCCATCGTGAATATCGGTGAAGAAGCAAATGATCCGGTATTCTTTGTATCCGATCTTTTGATCCATCTGGCTGCCGAGCAGATGGAAAAGAAGGCCAATAAGGTCATCGAGGGCGAAGCACTTGATATCATCGTAGGCAGTAAGCCCCTGAAGCTGACAGCAGCACAGAAGAAGGCGGAAAAGGCCGCTGCAGATAAGGATGATGAGGAAGAGAAAAAGGATCCCTTCACCAGACAGATCCTGCAGATCTTAAAAGAACAGTATGATATGGAGGAAGAGGATTTCCTTTCCGCAGAGCTGGAGGTGGTTCCTGCGGGACATGCAAGAGAGGCCGGCTTTGATCGCAGCATGATCTTAGGATATGGTCAGGATGACCGCGTTTGTGCCTTTTCTTCCCTTGAGGCCCAACTGGCAGTCAAGAATCCTGTACGTACCAGCTGCTGCATTCTGGTAGATAAAGAGGAGATCGGATCTGTCGGAGCCACGGGAATGCAGTCCAGATTCTTTGAGAATGCTACGGCAGAGCTGATGGAGCTTTGCGGCGGCTATCAGGAGCTGAAGATGAGAAGATGCCTTACCAACTCCAGAATGCTTTCCTCAGATGTGAGTGCGGGCTTTGATCCGACCTATGCGTCAGCCTTTGAGAAGAAGAATGCCGCTTACGTCGGACACGGTATGGTATTTAACAAGTTCACCGGCTCCAGAGGAAAATCCGGCTCCAATGATGCCAATGCAGAGTATATGGCCATGATCCGGAAGATCATGGACGATGCAAAGGTCTGCTATCAGACAGCTGAGCTTGGAAAGGTGGATCTTGGCGGCGGCGGAACCATCGCTTATATCCTGTCTTTGTATGGCATGGATGTCATTGACTGCGGCGTTGCGGTTTTGAATATGCATGCACCCTGGGAGGCAACCTCCAAGGCAGATCTGTATGAGACCTACCGCGGGTATGTTGCATTCCTGAAAGCGCAGTAAGATTCAATAAAGTGTGCAAAAATGAAGCTGTTTTTTGAATGGGGAATGTGATACTATTTTTGCACAGTCTGTATAGAGGGGAAAAAAGATGAATAAAACAAAGACAGCATGTCAGATCATCGCGATGATCACGGAAAGCAAATCGG
>JAILHW010000065.1 GCA_024695605.1 Lachnospiraceae bacterium
CGTTATCGTTCCTGCAGCCGACACGCTGTCTTACTGCAAACAGGGATTTGTCCTTTCCGTAAGCGATAACAACGGTATTCTTAGGTCTTGGTACAGAGAGTATATCCTGTGGTATCGGCATATGAGCACCTCCATATATAGTCTAATTATATCATTAATTTAGACTATATTCAAGGAAAATCGTGCTGAAAATGTCGACATATTTCAAGGTGCAAGTGAGCCGAAGCCGTGGAAATACAAGTGTTTTGGAGATGCATTTAACGGTTAGTGTCACTAAAGGACTCGTTCCAGTAAAATCTATAGGCTTTTATATAGTCTCACTGGTTGGGAAAGTTATATATAAACACAGAGCACGATGCAATTAAGCACCGTGCTTTTTAACTACAAGTCCGAATACAGATCCTCCTGGTAGACGCCCGCTGCAATCAGCTTCCGGAAGCTCTCCGTGACGGCTGGCTTGTCTTCCCTGTATGTCACGCCGAACCAGTGGTCATCCGTTGGCAGAACCGTGAACTGCATCCCCTTCCGGATCAGGCCGTCTGCGATCGTTGGCAGCAGGTACTCATCCTTCAGCGGGTCACTCATTTTCTCCAGAAACTCAGGAAAGCCCCTCCTCAGCACCGACAGAAATCCCGCCGGATAACACCAGAAGTTCATGGACACCAGAGCGTCCACATCCAGCGCCCTCCCGTCCGCTTCCGCGCTGGAGGCAGTCTTCACAATGTTCCTGGTCTCCGCAATCCCCGTGAGCTTTCCCTCCGAGGCCGAGCAGATCCCTCTGGTCACGCCGCCGTTGTCGGACAGCGTGTTTCTCAACTGATAGCCGATTAATCCATACCCATCTGGATTCGTAGACAAAAACTCCGCAGCCTTCACAAAGCCTTCCTTCCCGTAGTAATCATCTGCGTTAATAACGGAAAAAGGAGTCTCGATTAGATTCTGGCAGCAGAGTACCGCGTGCCCGGTGCCCCATGGCTTCGTGCGTCCCACCGGTACTGTCTCCACATATTTCTCCATTTCCTGATAGGCATAGGCTACCGTGACACCGAGAGGTGCACAGATCTTCTCAATCCGATCTCCGATCCTCTCCCGGAACGCAACTTCAATGGAAGAGCGGATGATGAAGATAATCTTGTTGAACCCGGCAGCAATGGCATCATGAATGCTGTAGTCGATGATAAGATGGCCGTGGTCATCAACTGGTGTTAGTTGTTTTACGCCTCCGCCAAAGCGGGAACCAATCCCCGCTGCCAATATAATTAATGTCTTTTCCATATAATCCTCCTTCTCCACGGTCCCCTCCCGAGGGCTTGTGCCCTTCACGAGTGCTCTTTATGGGTATGGGTAGGCTGTCAGCGAAGTTGACTGAGGGAGTCGTCCGTTGTTTGTCATCCTGAGGCACGAAGTGACGAAAGATCTTTTCCCTATGATAAGTCACTATCCAACTTTCTCTGCATACGTGTGACTTCAGTATCTCACTTTTTCTTCTGCATCAGCATTCAGACGCTCTCCATAAGGACTCTTGCTTCGACAATCTCACTGCACCAACAGTTCCCGGAAATATTGTAAAAGGATGGCTGTTTGACCTCCATCTGTGCTCTCCGTAGCGTTACCAGCTTCCGTGTCAGTACCAGTAATAATACGTCTTACCGGAAGTTCCCTTTTCTGTGCACCAATCCATAACTGTCTTTCCACTGTTGCTGCAGTCGTTGATCCGGCTCTGATACAATTCCAGATTCTCCGGCTTACGAACGACAACCATTTCGTTTCCCATATTTCCCCCTGTTTCTAGCTAGACCTAGTCAGGACCAGTTAGACACTAATCTCGATATGGGATAATTATAGTAGCTCATTAGACTGCCGAAAACCCGTTGTTAAGATCGACGGTTACATCCTAATGACCGGGGACACTGTCCTTTCGCGAGACATTTTTTTAATTTTCGCATCCCGTGACAGCTGTTGTGATGAATGCTTCTTTTTTCAGGATCTTGGACATCGAACATTAATATAATGGTCATACAGGTATCTTCCTACACCAGCATCCAAATAGCTATATTCAGTGATATCATCCGCGCATTCCTTTGTATCAACCGATCCATCTTTAAGGCATACGCCCCACCCAGCCATTTTAAGGAGACTATTATCGTTCTCACTATCGCCAAAAGCAATAATCTCTGACAAATCTATACCTTCTTCCTGCGCATATTTCTTTAGCGTGGTCCCCTTATCAAATCCTTTCGGCATAGCCTCCACTGTACCTGGATAGGTGCCAATCAGCTGGTCAGTTTCGTTGAACTTCGATAGAAACCGTGTTCTAACTTCAACCTCCTGCTCTGGTTTCGCTCTGAACAGGATTTTAAAAGTGGGTTCTTTACAAAAGCCCTCATAATCACCGGTTTTATCAATCAGAGCATATCCATGTCTCTTTTCAAAAGTCACAAGCTCCCCTTGAAGATACATAACACTCCGATTATTCCCACCTTCAGCGTTTACAGCGAATTTGTACTTCTCAATCAGTGGTTTCATCCATATCATTATTTCATAAACATGCTCAGAAGACATAAATGGGACTTCCCAAGTTGTATCTGTTCGTAAATTATATAATGCTCCGCCGTTCATTCCTATAACAAAATCAAATTCAAACCCCAATCCCCACTTCATACCTTGATTTCGGATGGTACTATCAATTTCACGCCCTGTAGCCAAGCCTACCTTTATACCCTGTTCATGAAGCTTTTGAAAAGCCTGGATGGTTACCGCAGGTAAATCTCCACCTTTTTTTGTGAGAGTCTTATCTATGTCAGTTACAACCGCTTTTATACTTGTAATCATCATATTCTCCTGTCTCTCTTCGTTCTGCACCTAAAGACGCTCTATTCCTGTAGGACGAATGCACTTCTTTCAACTCGTAATATATACATTTTATTTCGACACCAGCATTTTTGTTTTGTTGATAATTCCTTTCCGTTAATAATCCTAAATTCCCGGGTATATTTTGTAACTACGATTGATCTTCTGGCGGCGATGGAATATTGTCCGATGGAATCCACATATTCTTTTGCCGCCTGAAGCTGATCGGACAATCGATCTTTAGCTTCTTGTAGAACTGGTTG
>JAILHW010000152.1 GCA_024695605.1 Lachnospiraceae bacterium
ATGTCCTTAGAATACAATGATTTCATTTATTTCCAACATTTTACTGCGGTTAGACTACATTGTCAAAACGGTCATATCATTGCTTACCTTCTGAAACTAAACTCATATCGAAAACGTATCGTCCGAATCATCAGAAATCAGCAATTCTGTCAAATCATATTGAGCCCCTATATTTGTTACGTCTATCTTTTTTATGCATGTACCGCACCAATCAAATTCTTTTTGCATATCGCCTATCAAATCCACAATATCCGCTGATGACATTTTATTATTTGATACATATCCCGATCCTTGGCGATGCGAAAAATCCTTTCCCTTAAAAAACTTCAATAAATCTTTGTACGCTTACTGATATCGTGGATAATATTCCTTTAACCGATTTGTATCAAGGTCAAAATTTATCGCTTTAAAATACTTACGTTCCAATCTTCACCTCATGCGACCTTTATTCCATAATGAACCAAGAGATCCTCTTCATTAAAATCACTCGGATCATCTGAATCATCACTGTTACAGTATAGCCATGTCTTGGCATTATCCATAAACCATGACTGTTCCTTTAAGCCAAGCATTATTTTTCCAAAATACGCAAAATCGGTAGACTTCTCATGTCCCAAATATTCTATCCCACGTTCTGTAATGTTTTTTTCCATTCCTCTTTTTGAGAAAATTCTATCTAGAGCACCGTATATCTGCTCTATCGTCAATTCTTTTGCAGAACGGATTTTCTCTTCATTCATCTCAATTATCATTTTTATCATAATTGTCATCTCCCAGCTCGCCTATTCACAATTATTATATCATATAACCAAATATGCTCAAGAATCACTTCACTTTAAATGCCAACACACAATATAAATCATCATGCAACCATCATAATGAAACAGGGGGACGGTTCCTCGGTTCAAAACATTTCAGACTCAGGGGAATACTGCGATGCAGTATTCCCCTGTCTGTTGTCGCCAAGGTAACATACGATAAACGGCAGCTTGCTTCGCAAGCCTTCCGCCAAATATTAAAGCACCTCCTTTCAAGCGAGCTTGAGGAGGTGCTTCACTATTTGTCGGTCGCCTGTCGGCGACTGCCGTTTATCATTCTTACTTTGGCTCGTTATCACTCATATTCCACAGTGGCGGGGGGCTTGGGCGTATAGTCAAACAGTACGCGGTTGATGCCCGGAACCTCTTTGGTAATACGGCTTACAAGATGATCGATCAGCTCATCGGAGAGGTGCTCCACGGTAACTTCCATTACATCAGTGGTGTTAATGGCGCGGATGATGCAGGGCCAGTCGAAGGTTCTCTTGCCGTCCTTTACGCCGGTGGATTTGAAATCCGGAACAACGGTAAAGTACTGCCATACCTTGCCCTCCAGGCCATTCTTGGCAAACTCTTCGCGCAGGATGGCATCGGATTCACGTACGGCTTCCAGTCTGTCGCGGGTGATGGCACCGGGGCAGCGAACGCCGAGTCCGGGACCGGGGAAGGGCTGACGATATACCATATTTGCAGGAAGGCCGAGTCTTTCTCCGACGATGCGAACCTCATCCTTGAAGAGGATCTTTACCGGCTCAACCAGCTCAAAGGTCATATCCTCGGGAAGGCCGCCTGCATTGTGATGTGCCTTGATCCCGGCTTCGCTTTCCAGAATGTCCGGCCATATGGTACCCTGTGCCAAAAATTCGATACCGTCCAGTTTTCTTGCTTCTTCGGCAAATACCTCGATGAATTCACCGCCGATGATCTTTCTCTTGGTCTCGGGATCGTCCACACCGGCAAGCTTATCCAAAAATCTGTCAGTCGCATCCACATAGATCAGATTGGCCTTCATCTGGTTCTGGAATACCTCGATAACCTGCTCGGGTTCTCCCTTCCTCAGAAGTCCGTGATTGACATGGACGCATACGAGCTGCTGGCCGATCGCCTTGATGAGCATAGCCGCTACCACGGAGGAATCCACTCCGCCGGAAAGGGCCAAAAGGACCTTTTTGTCTTTGATCTGTTCCTGCAATGCGGCAATCTGCTCCTCGATAAACGCATCTGCCAGTTCAGGTGTTGTGATCCGGACCATATCGTCCGGACGTCTGTCGTTTGCCATAACCGTTTCCCTCCTGTTATGTATCTTTTTGGTTTGGTTCACTTTGGATCGTGAACAGTTCTATCATCTCAAAAAAGCAGTCAGTTTTCAATAGGTTTTCTCAATTCGGCTGATATCTGCTGATATGATCTCCGCGGCTTTCCACGATCCGGTATCCGGCTGTCTCCACCCGAAGTCCCAGGCAGCGGATGCATTCGGCAGCTTCCTCCCCGGTACAGATCTTGTTATCGTACAGGAGGTATTTTTTCCGAACGCTTCCGGGAGAGAGGTTGGGCATCAATACGTTGGCCCCGGCCAACAGTCCCTTTTCGCGGCCCTTTACATCCAGCGTTCCGAGCGCCGTGGTAGCGGGAAGCAAAACCTCCGGCAGGATCAGACGGATGATGGACAAAAGCCGCAGCGTCAGCTGCACGCTTCCGGGGGCCTCATCGGCATACGGGGTATCGTGATGGGGAATGAAGGGCCCGATCCCTACCATTTCCGGCCCAAGTTTTTGGATCAAACGGATATCACGGATCAGATGCTCTGTCGTCTGTCCGGGCGAGCCTATCATCATGCCGCAGCCGACCTGGTATCCGATGCTGCGAAGCTCCGACAGGCATTGTATTCTGCGCTCAAAGGACATTTCCTTCGGATGCAAAAAGCCGTAGTGCTCCGGATCTGCAGTTTCGTGCCGAAGCAGGTATCTGTCCGCACCGGCCTCAAAAAAAGCCTGATAGCTTTCCTTCGTCCGCTCTCCGATGGACAGGGTCAGCGCAGCATCAGGATGGCTTGATTTGATGCTCCTTATGATAGAGACCATGTCTTCATCGCTGTAATAGGGATCCTCTCCTCCCTGCAGGACAAAGGTGCGAAAGCCCAGTGCATATCCCTGCTCACAGCAGGACAAAATCTCCTCCCCGGATAGTCTGTAGCGCTCGGCGTTATGGTTGTCCCTTCTGATCCCGCAGTAGTGACAGTTGTTTTTGCAGTAATTGGTAAACTCAACAAGGCCGCGGATGTAAACATCCTTGCCGTAAATACGCTCTCTGACTTCCCGGGCTTTGGAAAACAAAATTGCATCAAGACCAGGATCCTCCTGCTGCAAAAGAAGCAAAAACTCTGCATCCGTAAGATCCCTTTCAGCTGCCAGTTTATCTATCAGCGCCGGATCGGCGCGGCGGACCATATCCTGCATGGCATCTCCTTTTCAAAGGTAAGTGAATTCTAAGCTCAGTCTATTCTACCATAGAATCAAGCAAACGGAAGAGGTACT
>JAILHW010000155.1 GCA_024695605.1 Lachnospiraceae bacterium
GTATCTTACGTGCGAGCACGACGATTCGGGCTGATGCCCCATATCGACTGTGAATAGTAACACTGCAAAACATCAAATTGTGCTCGAGCACTTGAATTGTTCAGGTAAATGTGAGATAATAGAGCTGTATTTTGGGGTAAAGAGAGATAATTCAATATCGGATATGGTTTGTTCGCAACAGTTGTTTGTCTTATCTTTTTTAGGGGGACGCTATGAAAGATACCGCAAAAAGACCAATGCAAGCTCAGACACACGTGGGAGGATATCATGGGGATCTGATGAAGAAGCATGAATTCTTCGCCCATAAGATGCACAAAAAGCAGCTTTTGCATCTGCATTTATCCTGTACGGTGTTTTATTTCATCGTACTGATGTCGGTGTTTCTGCCCGGCCATATCACCAATATGTTCACCTACCTTCTGGGGGTGGGGAAGTTTTTGAATATGTTCCCCAATGTCTGGATCGATTATCTGTTGGTTATACTCTTTGCAGCCTTTATACAGGTCAGCAAGAGCCGGATCGCCAGCGTAATGCTCTTTGCCTATACCGGTGTGGATTGTCTGTATAAGTATTACAGCTTCCACAGGATCGAGGGCGTATGGCCGCTGCTGGTAGCAGGCTATCTGGTTACCCTGACCTTTGAGATGAACAAGGCATGGCAGCAGTACCAGAATACGGGAATCGTTTAAAAAGCGCAATATAAAAACGGATGGGAGATCTCCCATCCGTTTTTCTTTGCTGTTTTGACGACTTTTATGCCTCAGAGATAGCGCCAACCGGGCATCCGCCTTCGCAAGCACCGCAATCGATGCAGGCAGCCTCGTCGATCTCAAACTTGCCGTCTCCCATGCTGATCGCTCCTACGGGGCAGGTGCTCTCGCAGGCACCGCATGCTACGCAAGCATCACTGATCACTCTTGCCATTTTCCTATACCTCCTGTTTTCATTTATACTCATTGAAGCTGTAAGCTGGGTTTGCCCTAACTTACTTTAATAGTGTAACACATTTACGGGGAAACACAAGGAAATTTGTGTTTCCCTTTTATTTTTCGGGTAGATTTGCTAAAATGTTTAGTTGATGAGAGCAATAAATGATCGTTTTTTACTTGTTCATTTTGATCTCGTTTTTGATCTCTTTGTGATTGTCGTTTTGCAGATCGTTATTTCCGTTGTTCTTGTGCTCCAGCTTATTCTGTGCGGCTTTCAGGCCTTCTTTATGGAAGTCCTCGGCAAGAGACGAAAAGGAGCGATAACCGATGGCAAAGTCCCTCAGGACAGACTGCTTAAGGACAGGAGGAAGGCATTTTTTGAATTCCTCGGACTGGCTGATGGTTTTGATCTGTTCCCTGTAGCCTTCTTTGTTCTGGGGGCGAAGTGCATTATAGGTTTTACTGTGATTACTGTTCAGCAGTTCATCCAGCGAAATGGCAGCCAGGGCTTCCCGTGCCTTCTGCTGCTCCTGAGGGCTTAAGGCGGAGGGCTCCTTGAAGCTTAATTCGTTTAAGACCTTCACAGCCTCCATAGCTCCCTGGGCACTGTTTTTCTGCAGCTGGTTTTCTCCGTTTTCGATGCTGGATTTGAAACGCTGGTTTAAGAGTTTGGCTTGACTGTTTGCAGCCTGCTGCCAATTATAGCGTTTGTCCTCGGCTTTCAGAAGAGCCTCCATTCGTTCCAGAACCTCTTCGTTTTTCTTCATGGCGCTGATCCTGCGTTTGGATTTTTCATCGGCATTCTCGCCCATCTTGTTCTGGCGTTGTTTTCTCTTATAGTAATCGCCTATGGATCCTTTTGCCGCAGCGATCTTTGCCTGAAGATCCCGGATCGCCGCCCTGTTTTGATCAAGGTCGTTATCATCCCTGTTTTTCAGGAAACCGGTGTATGCCTTGGAAAGGGATTCCAGATCCTTCTGGGCTTTGGAATACTCACCGCTTCCCAGATGAACATTTCTGGTGGCCTCGTCTGCAAGACGGATACAGGAACTAAGATCATTATCAATACTCCGTGCCTCTTCCTGTTGCAAGATCTCCGGTGCATAGTCTTTCAAAAAGGCATCCCGGGTAGCTTTCATATATTCTTTTTGTTCGGGCTTTGCGTCCTCGGGAAGAGCAAGATAGAGGGAAGCCAGTTTATTGGCCATCATATTGTATCCTTCGGTGCCCATATCCTCGGGATGATTCATAAGCACCTGCAGATAGGTTTTCTGTACGGCTACCAGCGCCAGCGGGGTCACCTTTTCCTTTTTCCGGCTTGCTGTTTTGATGACATAGTCCGAACGTTCTATGATGTTCAGATAGTCGGGCTTATGGTTTTTGATGTAAGCGGCGCCGTCCAGGGAAGGGCCGATCTCTCTTCCGTACATATCAAGCTGGGGAAGGCCGGCGATCATGGCATTTAAGTTACGATCCTCATCCTTTACCACCAGCAGGTTTCGGATAGTATCCTCCCACATGATCAGATCTTCGTGTGTGCGGCCTACATATTCCAGGGGGTGAAGCCGGCCGATTTCGTTTAGCATCATACTGGTGGATACGTGGTTGGCGATGGTCTGTGCCATGGCAAGATTATCCGCCTGCAAAGTCGGATCCGCTTCCAGTACGCTGGGGCCCACAATGGCTCTGGCAAAGCCGTAGATGGGGCCGTGCAAACGAAGCTCATCTGCTTTTCTTCTCATTTCTCCTTCGGCAAAAAACAGATCCACGCTGTCCTTGAAATTCAGATTCCTGGTAACCTCCGTGAAGGTGTAGGGTTTCATATTTTCCATGGTGGAGGTGATCACGGAACCGGTGGGATTCTTCAGATAGTCCTCTACCTCAATATTATTTAATTCCAGATTACGATAGATCAAAAATACCGCGTTGATCTGGGAGGTAGTCCGAAACTTTGTGGTCATATCCGTGGGGATATCGGAGTTGCGAATGGAATCCATGTTACCGGGATAGAGTTTTTCATCCTTGCTGAAATATTTCTCGGCAATTTGGTGAAGCTGCTGCATATCCTCGTAGGTCTTTTTATACTCTCTGCCGGCAGCCAGGATCTGATCGGCATTGCCGCTCTCCATGGCTGCTTCCATGGCCTTTTGTTTTTTAATGAGCTTTCTGTAGGCATATTCCTTATTCAGGTCTTCACCGGTGCCAAGGCCGTCCGCCTTCATGTTCATTTCCTTCATCTTATTAAGCATCAGACGAAGGCCCTCTTTTGTCTGATCACTCAGGGTGATCTTCTTTTGAAACAGGGTTTCCAGCGTTTTTTCCTTGCCCTTGTTTATGACTACGTAATCATTGCGGAGGTTATGGTGCTGATGAGAGAAGTTTACAAGCTCACCATTCATAAACTTATCCATATGCCCTTCCGTGACAGCTGTGGAGGCAGCGTTTTCCACGTCCATATGGTCCTGTTCCTGGGCCTTGCACTCATCTCTGGCATTGTCTTTAAGACCTGTGATGTGATCGCCCGCGAAGGTCAGAAGATCTTTATATTCTTCATCATCTTTGTACTTGTCGGGAGCGTTTTGGATGAGCTGCTGTGCCAAAGCCCGCTTGGGGTAAGTATATTGCTCGCTGATGTCCGTATCGATGATATCCTTGTAGGCTTCGACCTCATCAGCGATCTGCGCTGCTGCCTCCGGGGGCATATTTGCCTCCAACTCTTCAAAATAGACAAGCGTCTCCTCGGCCTTTATGCTTTTCATGGCATAGGTGTGCATGGCAATGCACCAGATCTTGTCATAAACATCCGTGGGAAACTTTCCGGCGTTTTTCTGATCCGTTACATAATTTAAGACGGTATACTTATTTTTCAGGAAATCGGTTTTTTCCTGCTCTGACTTTAAGTTCTCCGGCAGAAGCTCAGGGTGCTCCTGAAGATGGCTTCTGAAAAGGTTGAAAAGGCTATTATCCAGATGGGATCCGCTGGTAACTTCATTCATCCTTTCTTCGCCGATGGCTTTTTTCAGGGCATCCTCCATCTGCTGCCGGGAAAAGGGATAGTTTTGCACACGGGTTTCGATGAAATGCAGTTTTCTGCCAGCTTTTCGTTTGGCTTTCAGCTGATCCAGATACTCTTTGGTCTGTGTGACCTTATCCGGCATTGCCTTTTTCTCCAGTGCAGTTATATTATCTTTGCACTGTTTATAAAGATCGGTTAATCGTCCCATGGTTTTCTCTCCTTTGTATATCAATCTGAAATGATTTTTTTCGTTACATCTATCATACAGGAAAATAGGAAAAATGGTTGCATAAATTGTAAGAAATCGGAAAAAATGCTATGATAGTACTATCATCAAAAAAAGCGAGGTATGCGTATGAACGGAAGGATCCATTCTTTGGAAAGCTTTGGAACCGTGGACGGACCCGGTACCAGATTTGTGGTCTTTGTGCAGGGATGTCCCATGCGGTGTGCGTACTGTCATAATCCGGACACCTGGCCCATGAACGGCGGGGAGGAGATGAGCCCGGAATACATCATAGAACAGTATGAGCGCAATGAGCCCTTTTACAGAAATGGAGGCGGGATCACGGTGACCGGTGGAGAGCCGCTGATGCAGCCGGATTTTCTCATCGACCTGTTTACACTGGCCAAGGAAAAAAATATCCATACCTGTATCGATACTTCGGGGATCGCTTATTCCCCTGACAATGCTTTTATCAAGGAGAAGCTTGACCGTCTGATGCCCCTGACGGATCTGGTGATGCTGGATATCAAGCATATCGATCCCGAAAAGCATTTGTGGCTGACAGAGCAGAAGAACGATGGTATCCTGGCCTTTTGCTCTTATCTGAATGAAAAGAAGGTGGATATGTGGATCCGCCACGTTGTCGTACCGGGTATCACGGATGATGACAAGTACCTGTATGATCTGGGATATTTCATCGGACAGTTTACGAATCTCAAGGCCCTGGATGTGCTCCCGTATCATGATATGGCAAAGCCCAAGTATGAAAAGCTGGGCATGGAGTACAAGCTCAAGGATACGCCGCCTATGGACAAGAAAAAGCTGGTGGAGAAAAAGCAGGTCATCCTGAATGGGATCAAAAAGCGAAGAGCCGAGATGCCCGATGTATTTCCTCCAAAGCAGTCATGATGATAAAAAAATCCCCTGTTCGCAAGGAACAGGGGATTTTTATTGCCTGATCGGCTATTTCTTACAGTGACTCATGGAACGTACGGGAAATAACGTCGTTCTGCTGCTCCTGTGTAAGCTTTACAAAGTTAACTGCATAGCCGGATACACGGATGGTCAGCTGGGGATAGTTCTCAGGATGCTTCTGAGCGTCCAGAAGAGTCTCCCTGTTGAGTACGTTTACGTTTAAGTGATGGCCGCCCTTGGTTGCATAGCCATCCAGAAGATTTACCAGGTTTGTTACCTGAGCTGCATTTTCTGCCATTTTTCTTTCCTCCTGTTTTTTATTCTTGTCCGTCCAGTCCCTCGTGGAGGGTAGGAACGCTGCAGGCAAGCGGATTGGTCGAGCAATCAACACATCCCATGGTCTCTACGTTTTTAGAGCCCGCAAGAGTCTCGTCCACATCTACGTTTACGTGGCCGACGCCTTTTTCCATCCCGCCGTCAAGCTGTCTGATCAGATCGTCGATCATTTGGTTTTCATTCATGCACTTGTCCTGCCTTTTCGATGAAATACATGTTTCAAACTCGTAAACCCGTGCTTTGCACTTACTGTCTGCTTCGCAGACGGTTTACTCGTGATGCCGCCGGAAAACCAAATGCTCATTTCATTCGCACTTGGTTTTCCATTGCTGCGGTTCTTATTTGCTAAGATCCAGTTCGATGTCGCCTGCGAATACCTGATCCTCTTTACCAAGAGCATTCGGGATGATAGAGAAGGTATTGGAGATACCATCCTGTGCATACTCGAACGGAAGCTTGGATACGGAAGAAAGGGATGCAACTGCACCGTGGGTATCACGACCGTGCATCGGGTTAGCACCGGGTGCGAAAGGCTGGCCTTTCTTACGTCCGTCAGGAGTGTTACCGGTTGCCTTACCGTAGGTTACGTTAGAGGTAATGGTCAGAACGGACATGGTGGTGAAGCCGTTTCTGTAGGTATGATGACGACGAAGCATGGTCATGAAGGTCTCTACCAGGTCATGAGCCATCTTGTCTACTCTGTCATCGTCATTACCGTATTTCGGGAACTCGCCTTCGGTCTTGAAGTCAACAATGATGCCGTCCTCATCACGGATCGGGGTAACCTTCGCATACTTGATAGCGGACAGGGAGTCAGCTACTACGGAAAGTCCTGCGATACCCGTTGCGAAGTAACGAAGTACGTCTCTGTCATGAAGAGCCATCTGAGCTCTCTCATAGCAGTACTTGTCATGCATGTAGTGGATGATGTTCAGGGTATTTACATAAACATCTGCAAGCCATTCCATCATATCGGTGAACTTGGAGTATACATCATCATAATCCAGAGGGCCGTCACCTTCTACAGGACGATACTTGGGACCAACCTGTTTCTTGGTAACCTCATCGATACCACCGTTCAAAGCGTACAGCAGGCACTTAGCAAGGTTTGCACGAGCGCCGAAGAACTGCATCTGCTTACCGATTACCATGGAGGATACGCAGCATGCGATACCATAGTCATCACCGTGGGTCACTCTCATCAGATCATCGTTCTCATACTGGATGGAAGAGGTCTTGATGGACATCTTAGCGCAGAAACGCTTCCAGTTCTCAGGAAGTCTGGTGGACCAAAGAACAGTCAGGTTCGGCTCGGGAGCGGGACCTAAGTTGTTCAGAGTGTTCAGATAACGGAAGCTGCTCTTGGTAACCATGTGACGTCCGTCAACACCAACACCGCCGAGGGACTCGGTAACCCATACCGGATCGCCAGCGAAGATCTGGTTGTACTCGGGAGTACGAGCGAATTTTACGCAGCGCAGCTTCATGATGAAGTGATCTATGAACTCCTGAATCTGCTCCTCGGTAAAGGTACCGTTCTTCAGATCTCTCTCTGCATAGCAGTCGATGAAGGTAGAGGTACGTCCAAGGGACATAGCAGCACCATTCTGCTCCTTTACAGCGGAAAGGTATCCGAAGTAAGTAGCCTGGATAGCTTCCTGTACGTTCTTAGCAGGTCTGGAAATGTCGCAGCCGTAGGAAGCAGCCATTTCCTTCATCATCTTCAGAGCTATCATCTGCTCGGAAAGCTCCTCACGAAGACGGATCACATCATCGGTCATAACGCGGCCGGTGGAATCCTTCTGTGCCTGCTTATCCTCGATCAGTCTGTCGATACCGTAAAGAGCGATTCTTCTGTAGTCGCCGATGATACGGCCACGGCCGTAAGCATCCGGAAGACCGGTGATAACATGAGAGGAGCGGCAAGCTCTCATCTCAGCATTGTAAGCATCAAAGCATCCTGCATTGTGAGTCTTGCGATGTACGGTGAAGAACTCGGAAATCTCAGGATCAACGGTATAACCATTGTCAGCGCAAGCCTTCTCTGCCATACGGATTCCGCCGTAAACCTGCATAGAGCGCTTGAAAGGCTTGTCAGTCTGGAAACCTACGATGGTCTCCTTGGATTTGTCAAGATAGCCGGGGCCATGGGATGTGATGGTGGAAACCACTTTGGTATCCATATCAAGCACGCCGCCTGCTTCTCTCTCCTGCTTGGTCAGGTCCATAACCTGTGCCCAAAGGTCCTTGGTGTTCTGGGTGGGGCCGGAAAGGAAAGAATCGTCGCCGTCGTACGGAGTGTAGTTCTTCTGGATGAAGTCACGTACGTTGATCTCGTCTTCCCATTTACCGCCAGTAAAGCCGTTCCATTCTTCTCTCATTGGTAAATGCCTCCTATAAATGTATTTTTTTGCAGTGATCCCAAAGTCAGGAATCATTACTGTTCTAATTCAGAAGTATAATAGATTTGGAAAGACAAAGTCAAGGCGGGGAAATGTTCTTTTTTATATACATATTATAAGGAAAAGAGTGCGAAAACGGTTTCTTTCGTGAAATGTGACGAAGGAATCTGTATTTTGTATACAACAAATGGTGGTTTTTCGTTACTTTTGTACAAGGATTAGTGGATAAAAGGGGATAAATGGCAGATTGAGGATCCGGCGCGGCCGAAAAAAGAGAAAAAATGGCGCTTTAAGGCAGGACAATATTGACCCCGAAAGGATAGTTTGTTATGATATCGCAAACGAATACTATAAAAAAGTGAGGTATAAACGATGGCACATGAAGCTGTAAAAAGAGATATGACCATTGCCGAGATCATGGTAAAGGATCCGAATGTGGTACCGATCCTGCTTTCCACCGGAATGCACTGCATCGGCTGTCCGGCTTCCCAGGGTGAGACCCTTGAGCAGGCGGCTATGGTACACGGCATCGACATTGACGATCTGATGGATGCGATCTATAACGCAGAGTAAGAACAAAAAA
The DNA here is from genome assembly GCA_024695605.1 of Lachnospiraceae bacterium. Classification (GTDB taxonomy): domain Bacteria; phylum Bacillota; class Clostridia; order Lachnospirales; family Lachnospiraceae; genus RGIG7926. Next base: position 8,408 of record JAILHW010000155.1, read on the forward strand.
AGCACCCGAAGCCCAGAAGGCCGGGTGCTTTTTCAATGCTATGATCGATCAGATCTTCGAAAGCGCTTCGATGGTATTGTCCTGCAGGATCAGATCGAAATGCTCCTGCATATAGGAGATCCTGGAAGCGTTTACGCTTGTTACATGTCCGAACTCGGTAGCGGCATTATAGACTCTGGCAAATTCCTTTTGTCCCATGCTGCCGGAGGAAAGCAGAAGCTGATACGCGCCCTTCGGCTTGCGGTACAGCGTAGCAGGCTCGCTGTAGAAGGCCTTAACGCTTTTGGCAAAGGATACCAGATTGCTCAGGCTGTCGCTCTCTAGGATGCAAAGGATCTTTTCCTCTTTTTCCGATGCATCGCCGGCGCTCTCTCCGGATCCGGTATCGGACTGGTTTTGACGCCGTTCAAAGGAAGCCTTGACCTCCTTGAGCATATTGATCATGCCCTCTGCAAGCTCATTGATGCTGCCGGGTGCATTGTCACCGGAGAAGGGCAGGATGCCCTCGGTTTCACTGTTATGCACAGAAGGGGCAAACCTTGAAAAGCGGGTATCCAGCTCTTCCGGGTCCTCCACCTTGGTGATGATCAATACGATGCAGTCGGAACTGACCGGAATGGCTTCGATCACAAGGGGGATGTCCTCCGCTTCAAAGCCGCATTCATATTCTGCCTGCCGCATCATATCGCGGAACAGGTTTTTTGCTTTTTCTGAGCCGTATGCCAGCTCACTGATCTTCAGTTGTCTGTTGGCCAGATCGTCGCCCGTCAGGGTGCAGCGGATCTGTCTGTCATTTACACGTTCTATCTTCATATCATTCACCTCCCGCATATAAAAAAACCGGGACAACATGGAAAGATTCTGTCTGTTTCTTATTGTTTATATCGTTCACAGAAGCCGTGTGGATAAGGTTTCTGTCACTTATATTTTAATTCGAAATACAGTGTTCGTCAAGTTGACGCCCTTTCCGTCATAAATCTTTCACAATTTCGGGTATGCAAAATTGTGGAAGATTCATGAAAATGACCGGTCTGAGAGAAAAGTGGCCGAAAGCGCTTGCAAGGAGAAAAGCCATGTGTATATAATGCGCTTAAGAGAAGCGCCGGCCACTCGGCATCGGGAGGGAGGCGTTTGCAAAGAAGCGGATGAGTCCTGCGGACGCGCGGGCCGTCCTCACAATGAATCACGGAAGATTTTTTCTAGAGAAATTGATTTCCGTTCTTTTGGGTAAGCGATCGGGTTTACCTGATGTCACTTGCCACCGGTTCGGTGGAATATTCACAAAATATTTTTTTACCAGTTTTGTTTTCACTAAGATGCATGGTTTGCGTTTCTCTTATGGCGTTCTTTCCTATTATGATTTCACGGGAATTTGGGAAGTTGGCCAATTACAGATGAGCTAGCAGGTATTAGACCGGAAAGGAAGGACAATATGGCTTCCGATGTCGTAATGATGGAAGATGATCCCTCCTGGCAGGATGTGATGGAGCTGATCCGGGAACTGAAGCGTTCCGCGGATCTGCAAAAGCAGCTTACGGATAAGCTGGAAAAGGCAATCCACAGGCATCCCCGGAAGGATGACCAGGGAAAGGCGTGCATGGAAACAAGCAGGTATGTTTCCGGCGCCTATATGCCTGATTACATTCTGGATGAAAGAGGGTTTATCGTCGATGTGATCCCCGACAGTGTCCGGGTTCCTTACAGAAGAAAGGACAGTGACGAACCGGACGGGGAGGATGCTGATAAAAAGCAATGAAGTAATAACGAAAGAATAACGAAGAAAAGGGGTTCCGACCTGAAATCAGGATTTTCGTGTCAGTCGCAGATACAGGAACCCCTGTTTTTCGTGGCAAAAAGCGGTTTTGGAAAAATCACTTGTCAGATAGGAAGATAACCTTTAGAATGTTATTTGTTGGAATGAAGGCAGTAACAGCGGAGAGATCGATGAGAGAGAATAACCGGAATCGAAAATCGAAACATGAGTTTTTGGAATTCTTTTCGGACGCCGGCGATTTTGACGAAGAAGAAAAACGTCAGCAGCGAAGAGAAGAGAGAATAGAGAGAAGACAGCAAAGAGAGCAAAGAGAGCAAAGACAGCAAGGCCGGCAAAGCCGACAGGTACAAAGAAGACCGGAGGGCAGACAAAGAAGAAGATCCTCCGGACCTTCCAAGGGACCTGTACTGGTAGTTTTGTTTTTTGTTCTCATTTTTGTGATCGTAGCGGCCCTGGCAGGGAAAAAGCTGATGGAAAGATGGTCCTATTCCAAAGAGACCATGGACCTGACAGAGTACTACAAGATCAGCGGCGCCGAGGATGTGCCCGTGATCATGGAGCAGGGCGTCTCCGATCTGCGCGCCTTGCAGCGGGACGGCAATCTTTATCTGCCCCTGGATTTTGTACAGGCAAGACTGAACAGCAAGTTCTTTTATGATAAGAAGGAACGGGTGATGATCTTTACCACACCGACCCAGATCTACGTCTTCCCGGAGAACAGCAGCGAGTACCAGGTGGATGGCGAGAGCAAAACGGCGGACACCGTTATCTGGGTGATGCGCGATGAGATGCCGCAGCTGGAGATCGGATTTTTGGAGCACTTTTCCAACTTTGTATGGCAGCGCTTTGAGGATCCTTTGAGACTGACCCTGTCTGTACAGGATTATACGCAGCAAAGCGCGGAGATTTTGAAGGATACACTGATCAGATACCAGGGCGGGATCAAGAGTGATGTGCTCAGACAGATTTCGGCAGGGGAAAAAGTGGCGGTCCTTGAGACCATGGAGGAATGGTCGAAGGTGAAAAGTGAGGACGGCATCGTCGGCTATGTGGAGAATAAAAAGCTCTCCGATGCAGCCGAGGAAAGCATCAGCGTTCCCATTCAGATCACCCAGCCCGAATATCCTTCGCTGGTTCGGGATCACAAGATCAATATGGCCTGGCACCAGGTGACCAGCAAGGTGGCAAATGATACCATCTATGATCTGCTGGCCAATACCAAGGCGGTCAATGTGGTCTCACCCACCTGGTATTTCCTTTCGGACAATGAGGGCGGATTTACCTCCATCGAAAGCGGAGAGTATGTTTCCGCCATGCATGATAAGGGCATTGAGGTCTGGGCCCTTATCGATAACTTTACCAACGACGTGGATATCGCGCAGATCTTGTCCTGCCTGACCAACAGACAGCGCCTGATCGAGGCACTGACACAGTCTGTGACAGCAGTGGGAGCGGACGGCATCAACGTGGATTTTGAGCTGGTACCAAGGGAAGCCGGCGAGGACTATGTGGAGTTCATCAGGGAGCTTTCCATCGCCTGCAGGAAGAACAATCTGGTGCTTTCCGTTGACAACTATGTGCCCACGGAATACACCGATTACTATAACAGAAAAGAGCAGGGACAGGTTGCAGACTACGTTGTGATCATGGGCTATGACGAGCATTACGGCGGGTCCCAGGAAGCCGGAAGCGTGGCGTCTCTTGGCTATGTTCAGCAGGGCATTGAAAAGACCATCGCCGATGTGCCGGCTGCCAAGGTGATCAACGGCATTCCCTTTTATACGAGACTTTGGAGAAGCTCCGATGCTGGCGTGGAATCCGAAGCGCTGACCATGCCGGTGGCAAAGCAGGCCATGGAAACCAGAGGCATCACACCGGAGTGGGACGAGACGACCTCCCAGTACTATGCCGCTTTTGAAGAAGAGGGCAAGCAGTGCCAGATCTGGATGGAGGAATCCGAGAGCATTCGTGCCAAGCTTCGTGCCATGAGCCAGTTTAACCTGGGCGGCGTTGCAGAGTGGAAATTAGGGCAGGAGCTTCCGGTGGTTTGGGATGAGATCGAAAGCTACATGAACGGAAGCCTGCAGTGATAAGAGAGGAGATACCATGGAAGAGAAAAAAGAAGTGACGGAAACGACGGTAGGGGGCGAGAGCACCGAAAAGAAGGTCATGCTCTCCGGGATTCAGCCCAGCGGGGATCTGCACCTTGGCAACTATCTCGGAGCCATCAAGAACTGGGCGGACCGGGTGAATGAATTTGAGTGCTACTATTTTATGGCGGATCTGCATACCATTACGGTGAGACAGGATCCCGCCGAGCTTCGCAGACGGTCACTGGAGATGCTGGCACTGTACATCGCCTGCGGATTGGATCCGGAAAAGAATACCCTGTTTTTACAGTCCCATGTTCCGGCGCATGCGCAGCTTGGATGGGTGCTTGACTGCTATACCATGTTCGGCGAGCTTGGCCGTATGACCCAGTTTAAGGACAAATCCGAAAAGCATAAGGACAATATCAATGCCGGACTGTTCACCTATCCTTCTCTGATGGCAGCGGATATTCTGCTGTATCAGCCGCACTACGTACCCGTGGGTGAGGACCAGAAGCAGCACGTAGAGCTGACCAGAAATCTGGCGATTCGTTTCAATAACATTTACGGAGATGTGTTCCGGGTTCCGGAGCCTTACATCAGCAAGGTGGGAGCCAGGATCTACGGCCTTTCCACACCGGGGCAGAAGATGTCCAAATCCGCGCCGGAGGGCTGCGTCTTTTTGATGGATGAGCCGGATGTGATCCGCAAGAAATTCAAGAGAGCCGTAACGGATTCCGATACCGAGCGCTGCGTACATTTTGACCGCGAAGCAAAGCCCGGCGTTTCGAATCTGATGAATATCTACGCAACCGTTACCGGCAAGAGCTATGAGGAGATCGAGAAGGAATTTGAAGGTCAGGGCTACGGCGTCTTCAAGCCGGCAGTCGGTGATGCAGTGGTATCCCTTCTTGCGCCGATCCGCGATGAAGCAAAGCATCTGATCGCGGATAAGGCATACCTGAACGATATCTACAAACAGGGCGCTGAGAAAGCATCCTATATTGCAAATAAGACGCTTCGCAAGGTCTATAAAAAGGTCGGTTTTTATCAGTTAAAATAGGATGACATTGACGGGTGATGAAATTGGCAGCAGGCAGTGAAATGAAAGAAACCATATGGTGGAAGATCGGAGATCCTCCGGGACAGGATGCGATCCTTAAGCAGGCCGGAGAAATCTTACAAAACGGAGGGCTGGTAGCCTTCCCCACGGAAACGGTTTACGGACTCGGAGGGGATGCCTTTAATCCGGCATCCTCAAAGAGGATTTATGCTGCCAAGGGTAGACCGTCTGACAATCCGCTCATTGTACATATCTGCAGGCTGTCGGATCTGGAGAAGACAGCCGTTTCTATTCCCAAAGATGCCTACCGGCTGGCAGAAGCCTTCTGGCCAGGTCCGCTGACGATGATCCTGAAAAAGACAGCCGCTTTGCCTTCTGAGACAACAGGCGGCCTGGACACCGTAGCCGTCCGGTTCCCGTCCCATCCGCTGGCACAGGCACTGATCGATGCCGCAGGCGGTTTTGTTGCCGCACCGAGTGCTAACACCTCCGGGCGACCATCCCCTACAGTCGGAAAATATGTATATGAAGACCTCTGCGGCCGGATCGATATGCTCATCGATGACGGGCAGGTGGGGCTGGGATTGGAATCTACCATCGTGGATCTGACAGAGGATCATCCCATGATCCTGCGTCCCGGCTTTATCACGGAAACGATGCTGCGAAGCGTCCTTGGCGACGTCAGCCTGGATCCTGCCCTTTTGGAAAAGCAAAAAGCGCCTGATCTGGATCCGCAAAAGACGCAGGATCAGGCGGATCTAAAAAGCGGGATGCCGGCGCATTCGGCACATACTCATACAGGGCCGAAGGCACCGGGTATGAAATATAAGCACTACGCCCCGAAGGGGGAAGTGATCATCTTTGAGGGGGATGAGGAAAAAGTTAGCGAACGCTTACTTTATGAGTTACAGAAAGATCAAAAAAACGGCACCAGATCCGGAGTCATCTTATCGGAGCGGATGCTGGAGAGATTACAGAGGGGAAAGAAGGAGACGCTTGCTGATTCCGTAAAGTGTCTCGGAAGCAGCGATGATACGCAGGCTATGGCCCATATGCTGTTTCGCTTTTTGCGGGAGTTTGATGATGAGGGGATCCAGCGCATCTATGTCAGGGCCGTTGCCCAGGAAGGGCTTGGGCTGGCGGTTATGAACCGCTTGAAAAAGGCGGCGGGAGGCCGGATCATTTCCCTGTAAAGTTTGCTGTTAAGAATTTATATGGTTTCGTTTTCGGGAGGAAATTCCAGGATTTCCTCCTCTTTTATTGCCATAGAATCCCCCAGCAGATCAGGATCTGCCTTCAGGGTATTGGTGATGGTCTCATACATGGTCATGATGGTCTCATGGTTTTTTTGCAGCAGTTTTTCATCTCCATCCTTTGCGGCTGCTTCCGAGGCGGCTGCCAGCTCGGACAACTGCGTAGCACCGATGGATTTGGAGGTGCTTTTTAAGGAGTGTACATAGATGCCGTAGTTCTCCCAGTCTTTAGTCTCGAAACCGGTTTTCAGATTCTGCGTCTTTTCCTCCGACTCCTCCGCGTAGGCTCTAAGGAGCTCCTTATACATCTGCATATCGTTTGCACTGAAGGTAAGGCCCTGGGCTGTATTGACGCCGATGGCTTCCAAAGCTGCCAGGAGTCCGGTGGCATTTGTGTTTGCGGCATCGCCGGGGGGCTTTGGAGCATTTTCCTGCTTCTGCTTTTCCACCTTTTCCGGAGGAAGGTATTTTTGCAGCATTTTTTCCAGTTCGGCGCCGTCTACGGGCTTCATCATATAGTCGGAAAAGCCCAAAGAGATATACCGGTCTTTGGCACCGCTGACCACATCGGCGGTCAGGCAGATGATGGGCGTGTTTTGATTCCTGCCTTTTTTGGAGTCCCGGATCTGTTTCATGGCTTCGGTTCCGTCCATCACAGGCATACGCTGATCCATCAGGATCACGTCATATTCGTTTTCATCACAAAGCCGGATGCTTTCCTGTCCCGTCAGTGTGGTATCGATCTGCATTCCCGTTTTTTTCAACAGATTTTCGATGACAACAATATTCATCTTGGTATCATCCACCACAAGAATGCGCGCCTTCGGTGCGTGGAAGGATTCTTTGTAAACGTCGTATTCCTTCACTTCTTCGATGGCCTTTTTGTAATCGCCCAGAGGCGTCATATTTTCGATCTTCTGTCTGAGGGTAAAGGAGAATACACTGCCTTCTCCGTAGACGCTCTGTACCTCCAGTTTACTGCCCATCAGCGCCAGGAGACGTACGGTAATGGCCATACCCAGGCCCGTGCCTTCGATGTTCCGGTTTTTATCCACATCCAGACGCTCAAAGGATTGGAACAGCTTTTCCATATCCTCCTGTCTGATACCGATACCGGTGTCCTTCACTTCGTAGTAGATCAGCATACTGCCGTCTTTTTCCTGCTTCTCTTTTGCCTGCATGGTAAAGGTGACTGTACCTTTTTTCGTATATTTGACGGCGTTGGTCAGAAGGTTGATGATCACCTGGTTGATACGGGTATCATCACCGTTAAGTTCTAAAGGAAGGGTCGGGTCGATACAAAACTCCAGCTTCAGGTTTTTGGAAGCCGCCCGCTTGGAAATGGCATTCATAAAGTAGGCGATCTGATCACTGACGCTGTAGCGGATGGGCAGAATCTCCATTTTTCCGTCTTCGATCTTGGAAAAATCCAGGATACCGTTGATGAGTTGGAGCAGGTTGTGTCCGGACTGCTTGATGTTTTGGGAATAGCCCTGGATCTGCTTGTTTTCGGATTCCCGCAGGATCATCTCGTTCATGCCGAGGATGGCGTTGATGGGCGTACGGATCTCATGGGACATATCGGCCAGAAACCGGCTCTTGGCACGGCTTGCTTCGTCCGCAGCCTGTTTTTCCAACCGAAGGACCTGCTGGCGGTATTCCGTTTCCTGCTTGTTGAGCCTGTCCAGTACGCGGGAAAGAAAGATGGCGATGATAAAGGCGATCAAAGCTTCAAAAATTGTGGTGATCACGAAGCTTCGCATCAGGGAAGCAACGCCCTCCTGCAGTTCGCTTTGGCTGGTGGCAAAGCATACATACCATCCGGTGTTGGTCATTTGGGAGGTAACGATCCCTCTGGTGATGCCGTCATAGTCCTTGACGAACACCATATCATCGGAGTGGGCATTCACCGCGTTCACCAGATCCTGGTAGGGAGCATCCGGCGCATCCATAATGTAATAAGGAACATCTTCATATTCATAGAACTTGTTGGGATGCACCAGCATTTTCAGGTTCTGGTCCATCAAAAATGCATAGCTGTTGTTCTGGGTGTTGGCGGAGTTGATGCGGTCCACCAGGGTATCCACAAAGATGTCCGCGGCCAGTACGCCCAAAAGAGTACCGTCGGAAGAATAGACCGCTTTGGAAATGGTGATGACGGGCCTTCCGGTGTCGGAATCCAGATAAGGAGCGGCGTAGTAGAGCTCCCCGGTCAGAGCCGAGGTGGTGTACCATTCTCTTTCGTGGACGAAATCCACGGAGCCGTCTGCCAGAAAGTCGGAGGCGCATACCATAAAGTTGTTGGGGTAGGTAAAATAGACGTCATACACGTAGCCGTTCTTATTGAGCAGCTCATTGCTGTGCTTCAGATATTTATGAAAGGCATCATAGTCCTGGGAGGAGATATTATTTACGGCGATCTCTGCAGCCAGCGTATCGATGATCGTGGCATTGGTATTGACCCAGGATGTCAGTTCAAGCGCATACTTCTGCGCAGCAACCTCGTAGTTGTCCTCAAGCTGCAGTGTCAGGCTCTGTTTTGCTCGCTGGTAGCTGATCAGGGATACCAGAGTAGAGCTTCCCAGAACTACCAGTACGATCATGATTGTCATCTTGGCGCGTAAACTTTTCATAGATACCTCACAAAGTGCCGGATGATGGGGGCAGGACTATGCATAGTCAGAAATATTATACACAAAGAGAAGGGGTTTCACAAGGGGAGCAGGCTTTGACAGGGCATGGGGAATGTAGTAAGATGAGACTGTGAGTTTGCCAAAGCCCAGTGGGATCGAGCACGGAGACATTGCTATCACAACACAGTGGGGAACAATCCGTACTTCCACGGCTGGCGACGGAATCATAATATGATAGAATATGCCGTTACATCAAAAATATATCGAAGGACAGGAGGAGATACCTATGATAGCGATCGGTAGTGATCATGGCGGATTTGAACTGAAGGAAAAGGTAGTGGCACATTTAAAGGAGCGCGGCTTTGAGGTCAAGGATTTCGGAACCTATGACAAGGCCTCCTGTGATTATCCGGTATTCGGACGTGCCGTGGCAAAGAGCGTGGCAGCGGGGGAAGCGGAAAAGGGTATCGTGATCTGTACCACGGGACTGGGCATTTCCATGACAGCCAACAAGGTAAAGGGCATCCGCTGTGCGGTATGCGCGGATACGGTTTCCGCAAAGCTGACGAGACTGCACAATGATGCCAATGTCCTTTCCATGGGAGCCGGAATCATCGGTGAAAATCTGGCGATCTCCATCGTGGATACCTTCCTGGATACGGCATTTTCCGGTGAGGAAAGACACCAGAGAAGGATCGATCAGATCGAAGAGTGATCTGTTTTTTTGATCTAACGCATGATCTCGGGATTGTCCGTTCGACCAAGCAGATAATCGATGGAGCAGTTGAAGTGATCGGCAAGTCTGATCAATGTCTGCGTCGGAATGTCCCGCTTTCCGAGCTCATAATTGGAATAGGCAACCTGGGTACAGCCCAGTATGTTAGCCATCTTTTGCTGCGTCATATCTGCATCCTCGCGAAGATCCCTGATATGACGGTATCTAAGCTGTTCACTGTCCATCGTACACCTCCAAAACGCTTTGGCTACTCGTCCTTCAGAAGATTCTCGACGGAAACCTGCAGAGCCTTCGCAAAAAAACACAATTCAAAATCCGGTACTACGCGACCGCCGGTTTCTGTTCTGGAGACGGCTTTCTGCGTCAGATCAAGCCCCAAAAGCTGCAAAGATGAAGCAAGCTGCTCTTGCGACATTTTGGCAGCTTCTCTGTATTTTCTGATATTCAATCCCGATATGTTACAACGGTTGTTGTACTTGTATAGCTTCATGCGACATCTCCTGCGAATGTATGGTTTTGAGGGAGTTTTTGGAATATCCCAAAGATGGATATCCTCATTGACAATAGCAAAAGATGTCTGGCAGAATTATCCCAATGATGACTTATTGGACTAAAAATCCAAAGGCGCCGCCCTTTTTGACAGAACAGGGCAAATGTAGTAAGATAGGCCAAGTGGAGCTTATTGCAAAGCTCCGAAACAGAGAAGGCAATCAGGAGGGTATGAAAACGATGGGAAATGTATTTATCATGGATCATCCGCTGATCCAGCACAAGATCGGTTACATCAGAAGAAAAGAAACGGGAACCAAGGATTTCAGACAGACCATCAGTGAGATCGCAGTACTGATCTGCTATGAGGCGACCAGACATCTGCCTTTGGAGGACGTGGAGATCGAAACCCCGATCTGCAAGACCACTGTCAAGGAGCTCAAGGGCAAGAAGCTGGCAGTCGTACCCATCCTGCGTGCAGGTCTTGGTATGGTTGATGGCATCCTGACCCTGATCCCGGCTGCAAAGGTGGGACATATCGGTCTGTACCGTGATCCGGTTACCATTGAGCCTGTGGAATACTATTGCAAGCTTCCAGAGGACTGCCAGGAGAGAGAGGTATTCGTGGTAGATCCCATGCTGGCTACCGGCGGTTCTTCCTCCGCGGCCATCCGCATGCTGAAGGAAAAGGGCTGCAGAAACATCCATTTCATGTGCATCATCGCTGCTCCCGAGGGCATTGAGAGAATGCAGAAGGATCATCCCGATGTGGATCTTTACATCGGTGCTCTGGATGAAAAGCTGAACGAGCACAGCTATATCGTACCGGGTCTGGGAGATGCGGGCGATCGTATCTTCGGAACCAAGTAAGCCGGATGGGTTGATTTCCGAACACAGAAACCGATATAGGATAAGAGGATGAAGATGAAAAAAAGAGAAGACTACATCTCCTGGGATGAGTATTTTATGGGCATTTCCGTTTTGTCGGGAATGCGCTCCAAGGATCCCAATACCCAGGTGGGAGCCTGTATCGTAGGCAAGGACCACCGGATCCTTTCCATGGGATACAACGGCTTTCCCAACGGATGTGCCGATGAGGATTTTCCCTGGGACCGGGAAGGGGAGGAACTTGAGACCAAGTACCCTTACGTCACCCACGGAGAGATGAATGCCATCCTCAATTACAGAGGGGGCGGAAATCTGGAGGGAACCACCCTGTACGTTTCCCTGTTTCCTTGTAATGAGTGTGCAAAAGCCATCATCCAGGCGGGGATCAAAAAGGTGGTTTACGACAGCGACAAATACAATGGTACACCCTCCAATACGGCGGCCAAAAAGATGTTTGACGCTGCCGGTGTGGAATATCAAAAGTACCAAAGAGCCGGACGGGAGATCCGGATCGAAGTATAAAAATACGAACGACGGCAGACAAAATAGTAAAGGCGGAACATGATAGGGCAGACAACCGCAAGTACAAAAAGGAATAAAAAAACCGCTTGGCTGGCACTGTTTATGGTGGCAGCCTTGAGTGTTTCTGCCCTTGCCGAGGAGCCGACAGTGGATGTCAGCAACACGGATATCACCAACCTGGTAGGTGGAACCTCCGGGGGCGGTGAGCCGGAGGTCAGTTCACAGCCGGTCTATGATAGCGTGATCAGCCGCTATTTTGAACCGACCCAGGAATCCATGACAGCCAAAAAGCTGCAGGATGCCAGAAATGATAAGGCCAATGCCGAAAAGGGACTGACCCAGGCCAATGACGATCTTGAGGAGCTGGAGACGGAAAGCGATGATGTCAAGACCTATCTGATCCAGGTGGATTCCAAGCTCCAGCAGGCGAACCGGAAGCTTTTGGAATATGAGGAGCTGGTAGAGGAAAAAGAGCGCAGCATCGAAAATGCCGACAAGCAGCTGAAGGAAACCCGTGAGGCCCAGGAAAAGCGTATGAAAAATATGCGCGGCCGCATCAAATACATGTATGAGCAGGGAAGTGAATCCTACATCGATATCCTTTTGACCTCTCGCAGCTTTTCCGACTTTTTGAATAAGGCAGCTTACTTTGAGAGCATCAACCAGTATGACAGAAAGATGCTGAAGGAATACTCCAAAACACAGGTGAAGGTCAGCGAGCAGGAAACGGAGCTGATCGAACAGAAGGAGACCCTGGAGGTACTTCGTGAGGAATGCCGGGAAAAAACGGCCGAGGTATATCAGGAGGTGATCGCTGCCAGTGCTTCGCTGAGTCAGTATACGGAAGAGATCGCCCAGAAGGAAGCCCAGGCGCTGGCCTATGAGCAGGAGATCGCAGAAAAAGAGGATGATATCGCCTTTTTGCAGGAGCAGTATAAAAAAGAGCTTGCCCTTTCCATGGAATCCGCTTCCATGGGGAGCAGGGATTTGTCGGATGTAGTCTTCGGAAACGGAGATCTGGATCTGATGGCCGCCATCATCGAATGCGAGGCAGGCGGTGAGAGCTATACCGGAAAGGTAGCGGTCGGAGCCGTGGTATTAAACCGCGTGCGCAGTCCGAAGTTCCCCAATACCGTTCTGGAGGTACTGATGGCGCCGAGACAGTTTTCACCCGTTGGCAGCGGACGGTTTTCCATGGTGCTGGCAAGAGGCGCCAACGCATCCTGCTATCAGGCGGCAGCAGATGCCATGGCAGGCGCATCCCCCGTTGGCAACTGCCTGTTCTTCCGTACGCCCATCCCCGGCCTCGTAGGCCAACAGATCGGCGGGCATATCTTCTACTAAGCAAATTGCATAAGCCGCGCAGAATGTAAAAAATCAAGTGCCGGGTATGCTTGCATACCAAGGCACTTGATTTTTTTATATTCTATGAGGCGCCGCAGGCGCTGGTTCTTGATGAGCGCAGCGAGTCAAGAACAAAGCGTCCCCTTATTTCTCAAACCTCTCCAGATACCCCTGCTTTTCTGCAAAGCTCCCATCATAAATCTGCCGAAGTGTCTGATCCACGATCCGAAGAGTCGCAGCAACGCAGTCCTGCGTTAAGAGGCCTTTTTCCAATGCTTCGGAGATCTCGTCCAGATCCACCACCTTTACAAACCCGTCGGGGTAGATCAGAATATCTGCCAGAAGATCGGTAACGATCAGGCTCGGAGAAAAGGCGCTGTCCTCTTCCTTTTTGGATTGCTGCTTCGTCTCATAGAGCCGCATCGCAGTCTCGATGGGATGCAGTATCGCCTCTTTTTCCGAGGCACCAAGCTGATCCGGAACCGGATAGTTATCAAAGCTGATATCGTAGGGAGCATCTGAAATCTCGGGCTTTTTTCCGCCCTCTGTGAAGCACAGATCCGCCCGGATGATGTCAATATACCAATAGACAAGGGAGTTGTCCTCCCGGTAGAATTTGCTGACCTTGATGCCGTCATCAAAGAAAAAAGCGGAGATGCCGTGATGGAGATTCTTTTTCGGACGCAGCGCGCTCCAGGTCGTGATCAGGCAGTCATCGGCAAAGGAGATCATGGTATCGTCCCCCAGCAGGATGCATTCTTTCGGGATCAGTCTGCGGCGATATAAGTCAAAGGGTCTCATAGGCGCCTCCTTGTAATCTGAAGTTTGCAAAGCGTTTGAAAATGCTCTCTCTGAAAACTAGAATATAATATCGACGGCGGATGCGCAAGATAAAACATTTTCGGATTCCGTCAGAAAATTTCGGCAACTTCCTAGACAGAATCGGGAAAAGTAGGTATAATGGAACAGTATGAAAAAAAATGAGTATGACAGGGGCGTCTATCGGTCCCTGGCAATGATCACCCAGTTTGGGATCTATATGATCGTTCCCATCCTGATGTGCGGGGCTCTGGGCCTTTTTTTGGACAAGAAGCTGGGAACGGGCTATCTGGCGATTCTTCTGTTTTTCATCGGAGCGCTGGCGGGATTCCGCAATATCTATCTGTATTCCAAGAAGATCTTTTCGGAAGGCGGAAAGAGCAGAAGAGATCTGGAGCGGGAAAAGAGAAGGGAAGAAAAGGATCAGCAGACAGGACAGGATGTATGAAGCAGTGGCTGGGACGCTTTTTTCAAATGAGTGATGTACTGGATGAGCTGCTTTGCGGGATCCTGCTTTACGGACTGGTCTGCCAGGCGGGGCTGCTATTATTTCAGAAAGCGGCACTCTATCACAGCATCGGGCTTTGGATCGGGATCGTGCTTGCGGTTTTGGGAGCTTTTCACATCACCTGGACGCTGGATAAGATCCTGGATCTTGGAGCGGAGGATGCGGTCAAGAAAAGCAGATCCTATGCGGTTCTTCGATACGGCCTTGTATTGATCGTGCTGGGCATTCTGATGATCGTAAATCGGGCCAATCCCCTGACAGCCTTTCTGGGGCTGATGGGACTGAAGGCAGGAGCCTACATTCAGCCGACGATCCACAAGGCCGCGGTGAAAATGGGACTCAAGCAGGAAATACAAAAACCGCTTTTGACCCCCGAGGAGGTGGACGAGCTGATCGCTGCCGAAAAGGGGAAAAAGAAGGAACAGAAGCAAGAACAAGAAGTACAAGAAAACGAGTGAGGTAATAACGTATGAATCAGGGAGTTTTGCTGGCGGCAGATTCCGGTGTGGATTTTTTTATCCACAAGATTTTTTCTTATGAGCTGTTCGGGCAGGAGGTTTGGATCACCACCTCCCATGTCTGCATTCTCATCGTAATGCTGATCCTCATCATCTTTGCGCTGATCGCGAATGCGACCATGAAGAAGGCAAGTGATGTGCCCACGGGCTTTCAGAATGTTGTCGAGCTGATCGTGGAGATGCTGGACAATATGCTAAAGACCAATATGGGCTCTCATGCGCACCAGTTTGCCAACTATATCGAGACGGTTTTCATTTTCATTCTGCTTTCGAATATTTCAGGTCTTTTGGGACTGCGTCCGCCCACAGCGGATTACGGTGTGACCTTCCCGCTGGGCGTGATCACCTTTGTTCTGATCTTTGTCAATAAGATCCGTTACCAGAAGGTCAGCGGCTTTTTGAAGGGACTTTGCGATCCCTGGCCCATCTGGGCACCCATCAATGTGATCGGTGATGTGGCTGTGCCCATCTCCCTGTCCCTGCGTTTGTTTGCAAATGTGTTGTCCGGGACCGTTATGATGGCGCTGGTTTACGGACTTTTGAAATGGGTGGCTCTGTTCTGGCCCGCAGCACTGCACGTTTACTTCGACCTGTTTTCGGGTGCGATCCAGACCTACGTGTTCTGTATGCTGACCATGACCTACATCTCGGATGCCATCGGAGAAAAATAAATCACGGAAACTTACGGTTTTGCAATGTAAAACCGTTTTCCCGCGAGTGTGCGGGGTTTTAATTCACTTAAGGAGGATATACTCATGGAATTCAACTCAAACTTTATTTTAGGCTGTTCTGCAATCGGCGCAGGTCTTGCAGTAATCGCAGGTATCGGACCCGGTGTAGGTCAGGGTATCGCAGCAGGTCATGCAGCTGCTGCAGTAGGACGTAATCCGGGAGCAAAATCCGATGTTACCTCCACCATGCTTTTGGGACAGGCAGTTGCCGAGACCACCGGTCTTTACGGCCTTCTTGTTGCCATGCTTTTGATGTTCGTTAAGCCTCTTGTACCGTAAGAAGACAGCACATACACTTTAGGAAAAGGAGGCAAAAGGCTTGAATACAGCAGTAGATACGGCTATGATTCTGGCTTCCGCAGAGCAGACGACAAGACTGTTCGACCTGGATCTTCAGCTGCTGCATGATGCAGTGCTGATGATCGTGGCGATCTTTGTTCTGATGCTGATCATGGGTCGGTTCCTGTTCAATCCTGCAAGGCAGTTTCTGGCTGCCAGAAGCGAGCGGATCAAAAATGATCTGGATACGGCATCCAAGGAAAAAGCAGATGCCCTTGCGCTGAAGGAAGATTATGAGACCAGGATCAGTGAGATCGACAAGCAGGCAGAGCAGATTTTGAGCGATGCCAGAAAGCGTGCGCTTGCCAATGAGGCAGACATTCTGGCAAAGGCCCGTCAGGAAGCGGACCGCATTGTGGAAAATGCCGCTAAGGAAGCAGAGCTTGAGAAGCAGAAGGTTGCGGATCAGGTTAAGACAGAGATGATCAGCATCGCATCCATGATGGCGCAGAAGGTAGTTTCCGCCAACATTGATACGACGATCCAGAACAGCCTGATTGACGAGACCTTAAAGGAAATAGGTGAAGATACATGGCTAAGCTAGTTTCGAAAACATACGGCGAGGCATTATTTGAGCTGGCGATCGAGGAGAATAAGCTGGATGATTTTCTGCAGGAAGCGCAGCTTGTGCTGAAGCTGATCGATGAAAATCCCGATTTTTCCAAGCTGATGAACCATCCCCGCATTGATATGGAGGAAAAGGTGAAGGTGGTGGAAAATGTCTTCGGCAGCAATCTTTCCAAAGAGATCACCGGACTTTTGCGGCTCATCGTGCAAAAGGACCGCTATGGTGAAGTGGAAGAGATCCTGGGCTGGTTCATCCGTCAGGTGAAGCAGGAAAAGGGGATCGGCGAAGCGTTTGTAACCAGTGCGGCGCCGCTTTCGGATGCGCAGAAAAAGCAGATCGAGGCCAGACTTTTGGAAACCACCTCTTATCGCGAGATGGAGATGCATTTTGAAGTGGATGAGGCGCTGATCGGCGGTCTTCGGATCCGGATCAAGGACCGGGTTGTGGACAGCAGCATCCAGAGCCGTCTTGCCGATATGAAGAGTGAGCTTATGAAGATACAACTTGCGCAGTAGTGCAGTCAGTAACGATAAAAAGGAAAGGAAAACAGATCCATGAATTTAAGACCAGAAGAGATCAGTTCGGTGATCAAGGATCAGATCAAACGATATGCCTCAGAGCTTGAAGTATCTGAGGTTGGTACGGTCATTCAGGTGGCAGACGGGATCGCCAGAGTCCATGGGCTGGAGAAGGCCATGCAGGGAGAGCTTTTGGAGTTCCCCGGTCAGGAATACGGCATGGTCATGAACCTGGAAGAGGACAACGTAGGTGCGGTGCTTTTGGGTAACCGCAAAAACGTAAACGAAGGCGATATCGTAAAGACCACGGGACGTGTGGTTGAGGTTCCCGTAGGCGATGCCCTGCTGGGACGTGTTGTAAATGCCCTGGGGCAGCCTATCGATGACAAGGGCCCGATCCAGAGCACGAAATACAGACAGATCGAGCGTGTGGCTTCCGGCGTTATCACACGTAAGAGCGTAGATACTCCGCTTCAGACCGGTATCAAGGCGATCGACTCCATGGTACCCATCGGAAGAGGACAGAGAGAGCTTATCATCGGTGACCGTCAGACAGGTAAGACGGCCATCGCGATCGATACCATCATCAACCAGAAGGGACAGGGCGTAAAATGTATTTACGTTGCCATCGGTCAGAAGGCTTCTACCGTTGCATCCCTGGTAAAGACCCTGGAGGAATACGGTGCGATGGAATATACCACCGTGGTTGCGGCTACCGCTTCGGAGCTGGCACCTCTCCAGTATATCGCTCCTTATTCCGGTTGTGCCATCGGTGAGGAATGGATGGAGAACGGCGAGGATGTACTCGTGATCTATGATGATCTGAGTAAGCATGCAACCGCTTACCGTACACTCTCCCTGCTGCTTCGTCGTCCCCCCGGACGTGAGGCTTATCCCGGTGACGTATTCTACCTGCATTCCAGACTGCTGGAGCGTGCAGCCCGTATGAGCGAAGAATACGGCGGAGGCTCCCTGACGGCGCTTCCCATCATTGAGACCCAGGCAGGCGACGTATCCGCATACATCCCGACCAATGTCATTTCCATTACAGACGGTCAGATCTATCTGGAGACAGAGATGTTCAACTCCGGCTTCCGTCCGGCGATCAATGCCGGTCTGTCGGTAAGCCGTGTTGGTGGCGCCGCACAGATCCCCGCGATGAAGAAGATCGCAGGCCCCATCCGTGTGGAGCTGGCACAGTACAGAGAGCTGGCATCCTTTGCACAGTTCGGTTCCGAGCTGGATGCAGATACCAAGGAGCGTCTTGCACAGGGTGAGAGGATCCGTGAGATCTTAAAGCAGCCGCAGTACAACCCCGTACCGGTTGAGTTCCAGGTTATCATCATCTATGCGGCAACCAAGAAGTATCTGCTGCAGATCGCTACGGAGCAGGTTACCCGGTTTGAGAGTGAGCTCTTTGAGTTTATCAAGACCAAGTATCCCGAGGTACCGGAGAAGATCCGTACGAACAAGAAGATCGACGAGGAGACCGAGCCGATCTTAAAGAAAGCTATTGAGGAAGCGATCGCTAACTTCAGATAACGATCGGCAAACAGAAATCATAAGGAACAGGTGAACGCATATGGCTTCCATGAGAAGTATCAAGCGGCGCAGGGAATCCGTTCAGAGCACGCAGCAGATCACCAAGGCCATGAAGCTGGTATCCACGGTGAAGCTGCAGCGGGCCAAGGCAAGAGCGGAGCAGTCCAAATCCTATTTTCATAACATGTATGACACGGTCAGGGCGATTTTGGTCAGAGCGGGAAGCATCCAGCATCCCTATCTGAACATTCCCGAGGGCAGGAAAAAAGCGGTGATCATGATCACATCCAACCGCGGACTTGCCGGAGGCTACAACTCCAACGTGATCAAGCTTCTGACAAGAAGCACGGAGTTTACGCCGGAGAATACCGTTGTCTATGCCATCGGTAAAAAAGGAAAGGATTCCCTTAAGAAAGCCGGCTTTGAGATCGCAGGAGATTATTCCGATGTGATCGAGGAACCGATCTATGTAGATGCAATGACGATCGTAAAGGACGTACTTACGGACTTTGCCGAGGGTAAGATCGGAGAGATCTATCTGGCCTATACGGCATTTAAAAATACCGTATCCCATATCCCCACGGTGCTTCAGCTTTTACCGGTGGATCCGGAGGGAAGCGGTGTGGAAGAGGATGAAAACGGGAGACCGGCCGACAAGCTTCTGATGAATTTCGAAATGGATGATGAGGAAGCGATCAGTCTTTTGATCCCCAAGTATATGTCCTCCCTTGTTTTCGGTGGTATGGTAGAGGCCATTGCCAGTGAGAACGGAGCCCGCATGCAGGCAATGGATTCCGCAACCAGCAATGCCGAGGATATGATCAGTGCCCTTTCACTGCAGTATAACAGGGCACGTCAGAGCTCCATCACACAGGAGCTGACGGAGATCATCGCAGGTGCGGAAGCGATCAGCTGATACAGAAAAAGTGTTCATAGAACGATAATACAGAAAAGGAGATTGTTAAGATGGCAGATAAGGCAATCGGAAAGATTACCCAGATCGTAGGTGCCGTGCTGGACGTAAAGTATTCCGGAGGTCACCTTCCCGAGGTCAATGAAGCGATTGAGATCACGCGAAATGACGGAAGCCGCCTGGTTGTGGAATGTGCCCAGCATCTGGGAGATGATACGGTACGCTGTATCGCCATGGGACCTACGGACGGTCTTGTACGCGGTATGGATGCACTCGCAACCGGAGCTCCCATTACGGTTCCTGTCGGAGAAAAGACACTGGGTCGTATCTTCAACGTTTTGGGTGAGCCGATCGATAATAAGGAGGCCCCTACGGATGTAAGCTATGAGCCCATCCACAGGCCCGCTCCCCAGTTCGCGGAGCAGTCCACGAACACGGAGCTTCTTGAGACCGGTATCAAGGTCGTTGACCTTCTGTGCCCTTACCAGAAGGGTGGTAAGATCGGACTCTTCGGCGGTGCCGGCGTAGGTAAAACCGTATTGATCCAGGAGCTGATCCGTAACATCGCTACCGAGCACGGCGGATATTCCGTGTTTACCGGTGTAGGTGAGCGCACCCGTGAAGGAAACGATCTGTATCATGAAATGTCCGAATCGGGCGTTATCGATAAGACCACGATGATCTTCGGACAGATGAACGAGCCCCCCGGAGCCAGAATGAGAGTGGGTCTGACCGGACTGACCATGGCTGAGTACTTCCGTGATAAGGGCGGTAAGGATGTGCTTTTGTTCATCGATAACATTTTCCGTTTCACCCAGGCAGGTTCCGAGGTGTCCGCACTTTTGGGACGTATGCCCTCCGCAGTAGGATATCAGCCGACGTTGCAGACGGAGATGGGTCTTTTGCAGGAGCGTATCACTTCTACGAAAAACGGTTCCATCACCTCCGTGCAGGCTGTTTACGTACCTGCCGACGACTTGACTGACCCGGCACCGGCTACGACCTTTGCCCATCTGGATGCGACCACGGTTCTGTCCCGTTCCATCGCAGAGCTTGGTATCTACCCTGCAGTAGATCCCCTCGAATCCACCTCCAGAATCCTGGATCCCAGAGTGGTTGGACAGGAGCATTATGAGGTAGCCAGAGGTGTGCAGGAGATCCTTCAGAGATATAAGGAGCTGCAGGATATCATCGCGATCCTTGGTATGGACGAGCTTTCCGAAGAGGATAAGATCATTGTAAACCGTGCCAGAAAGATCCAGAGATTCCTGTCCCAGCCGTTCTTCGTTGCTACCCAGTTCACCGGTATGGAGGGTAAGTATGTACCCATTTCCGAGACGATCCGCGGCTTTAAAGAGATCCTGCAGGGCAAGCATGACGATATTCCCGAGAGTGCATTCCTTTCCGCAGGCTCCATCGACGAAGTTGTAGCAAGAGCATAAGGAATTCTACGGGAGAGCACTATGGATAACGAAAAGGCATTTGCATTAAGGATCATTACGCCGGACCGCGTCTTTTATGAAGGCAACGTCGAGATGGTGGAGCTGAATACCACCGAGGGCGAGATCGGCGTATTAAAAAACCATATTCCCCTGACGGTGATCGTCAAGCCCGGAATCCTGACCATCACCGAGGAGGAGGGCAGTGTGGAGGAAGCGGCGCTGCATGAGGGCTTTGCCACCATCCTTCCGGACCAGATGACCATTATGGCAGAGATCATAGAATGGCCGGCAGAGATCGATCTGGAACGTGCCCAGGCGGCGAAGCAAAGGGCGCAGGAGCGGATCGAGAAAAACGATACGGAAACGGACATCGCCCGTGCCCAGACGGCATTGCAGAGGGCGGTCTGCAGAATAGAAGCTTCCAAGTAAAGCAGATAGTGTAAGATGGCGCATTCGGACAGATTGGTTTCGGATGCGCCTTTTAGGATAGCAGGATGAAAAAACTGATCATCAAGACAATCTATGCCATATTGATCTTTGTGGCGGCCATTTTTGTGATCGACCATGTGATGAACAGGGAGAGCGTGGATATGACTGCGGATATGCAGCCGGCCACCTTTCCCCTTGTTTATGTGATGCAGGGCCAGAACCGGATCAACTGTATGCGCGGTACGGTGGCGGAAATGGATCCGGCCTTTGTTTATGAGGGTGTTACCCCGGTAGATGCAAAGCAGAGGGTCCTGTCTTTTGAGATCGACGCCTATGAAAATCACATATCGGCATTATCCTATGAGGTGCGAAATACCGGCGGCGACAGACTGGTGGAAAACGGAGAGATCACGGACTTTACAACAGACAACGGGCTTGTTTCCTTTTCCGTGACCCTCAAGGACCTGTTGCAGATCGGACAGGAGTATATCTTTCGTCTGAAAGTCTCCGGCGGCAGCGTTTCCAACATTTATTACGATACCAGGATCTGCCTGTTGGAGCAGATCGAAAACGCCGATCAGGTCATTGCATTTGCCCTGGATTTTTCCGAGCGCACCTTTGACAAGGAGCGGGCCAGGGAGCTGACCACGTACCTGGAGTCCAATGAGGAGGGAGATAACACCACCTTTGCGAGGGTCAATATCCACTCCAGCTTTGCGCAGATCACCTGGGGCGGTTTGGAGGTCCGCAGGTTTGAAAGTCCCGCGATCTATCTGCAGCGGATCAATCCCTATGTGGCGGATGTGCGGCTTAAGTACAAGCTGGTGTTAAAGAACGGGCTTTATGAGGAGTCCTATCATGTTATAGAGGATTACCAGCTGCGCTTCGGAAAGGAGCGTCTGTATCTGCTCGGGTTTGAGCGCAGCATGAACCAGATTTTTGAGCCGCACGGAGAGGTCTTTTCCAACAACAAGATCTCCCTCGGGATCACGGATCCGGACAGCGTTCAGATCGTGGAGAGTGAAGACGGAAACGTATTCGCCTTTGTGAAGGAAAACTCGCTGTTTGCCTTCAATACCAGCGATAACAAGACGACGCGCGTGTTCGGCTTTTATGATGAGGATCATTATTCGGAGCGGGATACCTATGACGGGAACGATATCCGCATCCTTTCCATCGATGAGACGGGCAATATCCGGTTTCTTGTCAGAGGCTACATGAACCGCGGGGAGCATGAGGGCAGTGTGGGGGTTGCCTGCTATTATTACAACAGCATGATGAATACTGTAGAGGAAGAGGTTTATATCCCCTATGCGACCTCGGCGGAATATCTGAAGCTGGGGATGGGAAAGCTGGCCTATGCCAATTCCTCCAATAAGCTCTTTATCCTCATCAGCGGCAGTCTGTACCGGATCGATCTGACGGACAAGTCCTATGAGGTGATCCAGGAGGGCCTGAATTTCGGGACCTATGAGGTCAGCGAGGACAAGCATCTGGTGGCCTTTTGCGAGACCTCCGAGGACGGAAAACAGACAGCCTTAAAGCTTTTGAATCTGGCAACGGGAAAGAGCAGCCGGATCGAAGGCCCTGAGGGCGGACAGATCAGGCCCCTTGGCTTTGTGGGAGAGGACCTGGTTTACGGAACTGTGAAAAAGAGCGATATGATCACGGACGAGCTGGGCGGCAATGTGCTTCTGATCTCTACCGTCATCATCCAGGATGAGCACGGCACGGTGCTCAAGACCTATGAAAAGCCTGGGATTTATGTGACGGATGCTACGGTGACGCCTTCCCAGATCACGCTGGAGCGCGTGGTGAAAAATGCGGACGGCCAGATCGTAAAGGATGCGGATGATTACATCATGAATGATGTGGTAAAGGCGCAGACCCAAAACTCCATCGAGGTCGTGGCGACCCAGAATATGGAAAAGATCGTACAGATCGCCATCCGGTCCTCCCTGTCTGCCAGCAAGATGAAGGTATTAACGCCCAAGCATGTGCTGTATGAGGGACAAAGACAGCTGTTTCTGGAAAACAGAGAGGTCAGAAGGAAGGCCTATTATATCTACAATGTAGAGGGACTTCGTTCCATGCAGACGGATGCCGGGGAAGCGATCCGGGAGGCAGAAGAGCTGGGTGGACGCGTTTTGGACGATAAGGGCAAATGCATCTGGGAGAAATCCTCAAGAAGCCGCGTGCACCAGATCGATACTATTCGGGAAACGGCTCCCGCTGCGGGAAGCAGCATTGCGGGCTGTCTGGATGTGATGCTGAGCCATTACGGCGCCAATGTGAGCAGCCAGACCCTCATTGAAAGAAGAGAGAGCATCAGGGAGATCCTTTCCAAGAATCTTCCGGAGCATGAAGTGCTCAATCTGAAGGGGTGCTCTTTGGAAAGTGCTTTGTATTTTATAGGCAGGGATATGCCTGTGATGGCCCTTTTAAATGACGGCAGCGGGGTTTTGATCGTGGGCTACAATGAGCAGAATACCATCCTCTATAATCCCATCACCGGAAAGATCAGTAAGATGGGAATTAACGATTCCACGGAGTTTTTTGCAGCTAACGGAAACGAATTCATTACCTGTGTTGCGCATGACTAACTAAATAATTGCTTAAAGCTAACAAAAATGTTGCGATTGACTAACCGTAAGGTCTTTTGCTATACTTCCACACACCGAAAGCTCTTTCGGTGTGTTTTTTTCTTTTCATTCCCGCAAACAGCATCCATGTTTCGTTGCTTAAACAGACGGGTGCAGTCTGCCCATTTCCCTGACAAGACAAACAGAAACAAACAGAAAGGGAAAAATATGAATGCAGTAAAGTACAAAAGAAGGCATGCGTTTTTGCATGCTGTTTCGGCCCTGTCCTTTGGGCTTGCATTATCTATAGGCTTATCCATATGCTGCCATCCGGTTTATGCGGATTCTGACAGCACGGTCCTGACAGAAGAAGCGGTGTCTGAGAAGTTAGCAGAGGCATCGGTGTCAACAGAGCCGGAGAAGTTCGCAGATCCGCTTGAGTTCACAGGTGCAGCAGAGTTGGCAGAATCAGCGGAGACAGCAGAGGCAGCACAAGTAGCAGAGTCGGCTGATTCAACCGAGTCAGCAGAGGAGATCCTGTCACCAGAGGGTGCGGCCACAGGCTGTTTTACAGCCAAAAGCGGCAGCTTTACCCTAAAGACCGTCAATACAGACAGCGGAGCTGCCCAGACCCACACGGTCACAGTGACGGTGGACAAGACCGTCGATCAGAGGGAAAAAACCCAGACCTGCAAGTATTCGGTCACTTCAACGGGCAACTGGCAGACGGTTCCCTTCAGCGACGGCAAAAAGATCTTCGGAATGAAGCTGTCGGATGGCACAAAGTCCAATTATTTTTATACCCTCTATGACCGGCTGAACCTGCCGAAGCCCAAGGGATATATCGTCTCCTCCGCCGCGGTTTCCGGTAATTACAATGCGGCCTCTGACAAATACAAGATGGGCGTTGAGGTCAGATGGGACCACAGCAATTCCGGCGGTACCGGAAACAATATCACCAGCGGCTCCTACTTTGACCAGACGCTGCTCAACGAGTATGCGCCGGTGTTTGGTCAGAACGATCAGCGCTTTACCAACATCTATGAAACAGAGGGTGTTGTCAAGCTGCTGCTTCTGACGAGCTGCCGCAATGCAGGACTCAGACTGGACTGTCAGGAGTCCGGTACGAAGAACATGACGGTGACGCTCAACTATACGCCCGCGGAGTACTATGTCAATTTTGACTCCCAGGGGGGAAGTGCCTGCGCGCAGGCCAAGGTGAAGTACGACAACGATCTGTATCTGCCAACCCCCTCGAAAAAGGGATATGTCTTTACCGGCTGGTCCGGAGCGGGTCTGACCCAGAGCAAGGGTACGGTCAAAAATCTGACTGCCACCAATCAAAAGGTGCTGGATCTGACCGCCGGATGGAGCCCCATCAGCTATACGGTGACCTATGACAGCAAGGGCGGCAGCAGCGCCGGAGCAACGACTGCCACCTATGACAGATCCTTTGTACTGCCTGTGATCTCGCGGACCGGATACCAGTTTTTGGGATGGTCCGGGGGCGGTCTGTCCGGGGCGACCGGAACCGTTATCAACCTGACGGATGTCAACGGCGGAAAGGTTTCTCTGACCGCAGGCTGGAGTCCTGTCAAATACAGGATCGTGCTGCGGGAAAACGGAGGCACTC
This sequence comes from Lachnospiraceae bacterium, assembly GCA_024695605.1. Lineage (GTDB taxonomy): Bacteria > Bacillota > Clostridia > Lachnospirales > Lachnospiraceae > RGIG7926. Next base: position 33,742 of record JAILHW010000155.1, read on the forward strand.
CCTGCGATAGCATCGATATTTCCTATGATGAGGAGGCAGAGCTTCCCATCCCAACCAGAGAAGGCTACGAATTTCTGGGCTGGTCCGGTGCGGGGCTTGTGAAGAAAACGGGGAAGGTGAAAAACCTGAGCGTGTACCAGGATACAGAGGTTGAGCTGACCGCGGAATGGGAAAAGATCCCGGAGCCGGAGCCCGAGCCTGAGGAGGATGAAACCCTGAAGGATATCGACAGGAAGCTTGATGATCTGATGGAGAAAAAGGACGATGGCCAGGGCACACAGGTCAACGAGTACTACAACACCTACGGTATGACCAGCCAGCAGGCCAAGGCATGGCTGGAGTATCTGATCGGCGGCGGCTCGGTACGGCTGAAGATCGACGGCGTGGATTTCGAGCTTGTCAAGAATGATGACGGTACCATCTCCATTAAGCTGGCGGATATGGGCAATGCCAAAAGGGTGGTGATCCCCAATGAGATCACCATCGGAGAGGTCTCCTATCCCATTACCTCCATCGCAGCCTTCTGCTTCAAAAACAACGATAAGCTGGAGGAGGTCGTACTGGGCAATCACGTGCTTCGGATCGAGGAGTCAGCCTTTGAAAACTGCAAACATCTAAAGCAGGTTACCTTAAACGACGGTCTGGTCGCCATCGGAGACAGAGCCTTTTTCGGCTGCACCGCCCTAAAGCAGATCGAGCTGAAAAAGGGCATTCAGTCGATCGGAAACAGTGCCTTTGAGGCAAGCGGTCTGTCGGGCACGCTGACGCTGAATGAGGGACTTTTGTCTGTCGGGAAAAGAGCCTTTTATGACTGTAAACTCTTAGAGCATCTGTACATCAGTGCCAGTCTGCTGCAGATCGGGGACCGGGCCTTTTCTCGCTGCACGGCCTTAAAGACGGTTACCCATGCACCGCATCCCGAGCTCTTAAAGATCGGCAAACAGGTCTTTATGTCGGATACGGCGCTGCTTCGGGTGCAGATCCCGGAAAAGCTGCAGCTGATCAGCAGCAAGGCGTTTTTTGGCTGCAGTGGGCTTTTGAAGGTAAAAGGCATGAATGCCGTGGACCGCATCGGGGACCGGGCGTTTGAAGGCTGTCGGTCTCTTCGTTCGATCACCCTTCCGGGCAAGCTTCAGCAGATCGGGAAAAAAGCCTTTTATAAATGCAAGCGCCTAAAGAAGGTCACCATCCGGTCCAGGATCCTGTCCCGCGTTGGAAAACAGGCCTTTGTGAAATGCTCCAAAAAGCTGAAGTTTCAGGTGCCAAGGAACAAAGGTGCGCGCTATCAGAAGCTCATGAAGGGAAAATACTAATATCCCACGTGACACCATACGTCTTTGGCTTTGTATTGCCTGTCAGCCGGCCCTGTGATATAGTTTTATCCGGGGCGCTGACAGGCTTTTTCTGTGCGGCCGCGGTGGTGTCAAAATGGAACAAAAAAAGTTTTCACTCAATCGAAATCAGATCAAATACATTCTGATCGCAGCTATGCTCATCGATCATATCGCCTGGGGATTTGTCAGGTACGGACAGCCCGGGTATTTTTCCATGCATTTTATCGGGCGCCTGACAGGTCCCTGTATGGCTTATTTTCTGGCCGAGGGATACCTTCACACGTCGGATTTTAAGAAATATGCACGTCGGCTGGGCATCTTTGCCCTGTTGTCCTGGCCGGCCTTTGTCTGGTTTGAGTACGGCGCACTGCCCCTGTCTCTCAGGGATGGCTATGTTGCAACGCCGAAGGGCGCATTTGGCTGTTTTCTTTCGCACAGCCGGAAGACGCTTTTGTTTTATCCCAGATTCGGGGTGATCTATACCCTGTTTTTGGCGCTGCTGGCTTTGTATCTGTTCGATCGGATCGACCTTCCGCCCCTTTTGCGGGAAGGGGGGATCGTCGGACTCGGATGCTTATCCCTCTTCGGGGACTGGGCGGTCTATGATCTGCTCTTTGCCCTTTGCTTTCACAGATTCCGCAAGGAGCCGAAAAAGATGTGGCTGCTATATGTCATTTTGTCATTTTGCAGCTTTTCCTACAACGGATTTACACAAAAAGGACTGTTTCAGCTGGGCATGCTTCTGGTCCCCGTGCTCCTTTTTTTCTATGACCAAAAGCCCGGCAGCAGGCATCCCTTTCACAAGTGGTTTTTCTACTTCTTTTATCCCCTTCATCTGCTGCTTTTAGGATGGATCCGCTGGCGTATGTAAACACCGAAAAGTCATTGAGAAATGGCGAAAGACAGGGTATAATATAGGGTGAGTGTTTATACCCGGGAAGGTGTTTTGCAATGAAGAAAAATACTTGGACCATGATCGGCGCGTTCCTGCTTTGCATCCTGTTTTTGTCGGGGTGCAGGGATCAAAGCGGCGATATCATCGCGGAGGAAAGAAATATCGAATCCCACAAGGAGGCTGCAGCGGATTTCGATCCCGATTCCGATACAGTCAGAGCATTGGTGGATGCGACCACAGAGCCGGTGCATCTGACCATGTGGACCTCAGAGGACGATCAGGATATGACCCGCAGCATTGCGGAGTCCTTTACCGCACTTTTTCCCAAGGTGGACCTGAAGATCACGGTAGGGATCGAGGAGGAGCCCTTGATCCAGTCTGCGGTTTTGGCGGATGTGGAGCATGCAGCCGACGTTTATACCTTTGTGGATGACCAGATCGAAGCGCTTGTGGAGGGTGGGGCTCTTTCTCCCATCAAGTCTTATTTCAATTATGATCCCAGAGATGTCAATGTCCCCTCTTCCGTTGAAGCGGCCAGTGTGGATGACACCCTGTATGCCTATCCCATGACGGCGGATAACGGCTATTTTCTGTATTACGACAAATCCTTTTTTTCCAAGGAAGACATCGAATCGCTGGATACCATGGTGGATATCGCGGCCAAGGAGCACAAAAAGGTCGCCATGCATCTGTCCAACGGCTGGTATCTGTATTCCTTCTTCCGGGGCGGCGGCTGCATTCTGAAGCGGGATGGAGAGAATAACAGCTGCGACTGGGACAGTGAAAAGGGGGAGGCGGTCGCAAACGCCATCGCCGGATTGTGCCGGACCGGAGCCTTTGTCAATATGGACGATGCCACTATGACCGAGCAGCTGGGTGAAGGACAGATCGTTGCGATGATCAACGGCACCTGGCGGGCGGCGGATGTGCAGCAGATCTGGGGAAGCCGGCTAGGTGTTGCACAGCTTCCCGAGTTTACGGTGGGCGAAAGAAAGGTGCAGATGGCGTCCTTTTCCGGATGCAAGCTGGTGGGGATCAACCCCTACAGCGACCATGTGGAGTGGGGAAAGCTGTTTGCGGAATATCTGACGGATGAGGACAACCAGATCCGACGGTTTGAGGACAGAAGGTTGGGGCCCTCCAATGAAGGGGCGCAGGCATCCTCCGGTGTCCAGCTGGATCCGGTGATCGTTGCGCTGACAAAGCAGTCACTGTATGCGTACCCGCAGAGAGTGGGCAGCAGCTACTGGGATGCCGCAGCATGGCTGGGCGAGGAGCTTTCAAAAAGCCCGCAGCGGGATGAGATCCCGGCGCTTTTGCATACTGCCGCAGAGACGATCCGCACCGGCACACCGATGGAAACGGAAACAGAGGAAAATAAAGAGGCAGGAGACTGAGGTTTCGATGGAAAGTGTTTACGGAAACTATGAACGGGATCTGGAGCGGGTCCTGGGATTTTTGGAAGAACAGCTGGAGCAGGCGAACAGAGAAGCCCATGAAAGGACCGGAGAGTATCTGTATGAGCACATCCTGGGCCGGATCAAATCCGAGGAGAGCATGCGGGAAAAGTGCCGGCGAAGGAATCTTCCGCAGACCTGGCAGAGTGCGCTGTTTGAATTAAAGGATGCCATCGGGATCCGTGTGGTCTGCTCCTTTGTGGAGGATATCTATACACTTCGAAAAGCCTTCGAGGGCTTTGAAAACTGCAGGATCGTCGAGGAAAAGGATTACATCCGCCATGCAAAGCCCAACGGCTATCGGAGCTATCATCTGATCCTGGAGATCGATGACTCCATGCATGAGGAGGGACCCGGCAAGCTCTTTGCGGAGATCCAGCTTCGTACCATTGCCATGGATTCCTGGGCCTCACTGGAGCATAAGCTCAAATACAAGAAGAATATCAAAAACCAGGAAATGATCGGACTCGAGCTCAAGCGCTGCGCGGACGAGCTGGCAGGCTGCGATCTTTCCATGCAGACCATCCGCGATCTGATCAGACAGTCGGAGTAGAGCACCGGCAAAAGGAGACAGACGGAAAGGAACAGATATGCTATCGATAATCGTACCCTGCTATAATGAACAGGAGGTACTTCCACTTTTTTATGAGACGCTGACCCGGGAAATGAAGAATGTGGGATGTCCCTATGAGGTGCTTTTGATCAACGACGGCTCCAGGGACGATACCCTGAAGCTGATGACAGAGCTGGCCGAACGGGATGAGCGCATCAAATACTACTCCTTTTCCAGAAACTTCGGAAAGGAGGCCGCCATGTACGCGGGCTTTACCAACGCCAAGGGAGACTATGTGGTGGTGATGGATGCGGATCTGCAGGATCCGCCAAGGCTCCTGAAGCAGATGTGGGAGATCCTTTCCACCGGGGAATATGACAGCGTAGCCACCAGACGCTCGGACAGAAAGGGCGAGGCCCCCGTCCGCAGCTTTTTTGCCAGAAAGTTTTACCAGATCATCAACCGGATGTCGGATGCGGATATCATGGACGGCGCCAGGGATTTTCGGATGATGCGCCGCGAAATGGTGGAGGCCATCCTTTCCATGACCGAGTACAACCGCTTTTCCAAGGGGATTTTCGGCTGGGTGGGATTTAGGACCTGCTGGCTGGATTTTGAGAATGAAAAAAGAGCGGGCGGCAGTACCAAGTGGAGCTTCTGGGGGCTCTGCCGCTATGCGATTGACGGGATCATCAATTTTTCCCAGTCACCCTTATCCTTTGCCTCCTGGAGCGGGATCTTTATGACGATGCTGGCCTTTGTGATGCTCCTTTTTGTGGTGATCCGAAAACTGATCTTCGGGGATCCGGTGGCAGGCTGGGCCTCGACCATCAGTGTGATCATTTTTATCGGCGGACTGCAGCTGTTTTCCCTGGGGATCATGGGACAGTACATTGCCAAGATCTATATGGAGACCAAGGACAGACCGCACTTTATCATATCCGAATCCAATGATGAGGATGTTAAAAAAATACGCTGAGAACTGACAAAGCAGAGGTTTTTCTATGAGATTGTTACTTGCAGAAGATGAAAAGGAAATGTCCAGGGCAGTGACCGCTGTGCTGGTAGCCAACGGCTATGAGGTGGATGCGGTCTATGACGGTGAGCAGGCTCTGGAAAAGGCCAGACAGAACGCCTACGATGCCATGATCTTTGACATCATGATGCCGAACATGGACGGGATGACAGCCCTTCGGGAGATCCGCTCAGCGGGGGATGTGACGCCTGTGATCTTTTTGACGGCCAAATCCGAGCTGGATGACCGGGTGGAGGGGCTGGATGCCGGAGCGGATGATTATCTGACAAAACCCTTTGCCATGAAAGAGCTTTTGGCGCGGATTCGTTCAATTACCAGACGACAGGGCGAGGTGACGGACAACACGTTGGAATTTTCCAATTTGAAACTAGACCGGGCAACGTTTATTATGTCTACAGAAACGGATTCCATTCGTCTGGCAAACAAAGAGTTTCAAATGCTGGAAATGCTGCTGCAAAATCCCGGACAGATTATTTCTACGGAGCAGTTTATGGATAAAATCTGGGGATATGACACGGAAACGGAACTAAACGTCGTTTGGGTATATATTTCCTATCTGAGAAAAAAACTTTCTAAAGTAAATGCAAAAGTGGTTATCAAGGCTGCCCGTGGTGTGGGCTATCTGGTGGAGGGAGATAATGAATGGCTGCAAAGTATAAGAAATCAGATTTCCCGTCTTTCTTCTCTCACAGAAAAACTGGTATTTTTGTCCCGTATGGATGAGGAAAACACCAAATTGGAAATGCAGGAGTTTTCGCTGTCAAAAACAGTAACGGAGGTGGCAGAATCCTTCCTTCCTGTTGCCAGGGCAAGGGAGAAGGAGTTGGATATTTTTGTGGAAGAGGGGATTTCTTTTGTTGGAAATGAGGGTACTGTTTCACAATGTGTATCCCTTTTGGTGGATAACGCTATGAAGTATTCTAATGATGGTGGAAAAATCCGGGTTTCTCTAAAAAGAAGTGCAAAAAACAAAAAGGAAATTCTGGTTTTTAATACGGTGGATGAAATTGAAGTGGGAAACCATGATGTGCTTTTTGAGCGGTTTTATCGTTCGGATGCCTCCAGAAGCACCAAAACGGGAGGACATGGTATTGGACTTTCTGTGGTAAAGGCGATAGTGACAGCCCATAGGGGAAAAGTGACAGCGGAAAGTAAAGACAGTACTTCCATTGAGTTTCGGATAATACTGCCCTAAGTATGGCTTCGGAAGTGTGAGAGGGAAAAGAGAGAAAATGATTCGAATTGCGATTGTGGAGGATAGCAAGGACGACCGGAAAGAATTGAAATCCTTTTTGGAAAGATATGAAAGGGAAAAGAAGTGCGCTTTAAAAATAACGGAGTTTGACAGCGGTATAAATTTTATCGAAGAATATAAACCGGAGTTTGACCTTATTTTTATGGATATTAGTATGCCCCATATGAATGGTATGGATGTGGCGAGAAAACTTCGAAATAAGGATACAGGAGTACAGTTAATTTTCCTTACCAGTCTGGCAAAATACGCGGTGGAAGGCTATGAGGTAAATGCCAGAATGTTTCTGGTGAAGCCGGTTAGCTATCTGAGAATCTCCATAGAAATGGATAAAATAGCAACGGCATATAATAGCAGACTTTGGGAGAATTTACTCTTAAATACAGTAGAGGGCATGGTAAGGGTAAACCTCGGTTCCATATACTATATTCAAAGCGACAAGCATTATGTGGTGTTTCATACGGACATGGGAGACTATCGCGTTCGAGGGAAACTCAGCAGTTTTGAAAGTGCATTAGATGAAAAACATTTTGCCAGA
>JAILHW010000196.1 GCA_024695605.1 Lachnospiraceae bacterium
CGGGTCGTGATTCACCAGCTCGGACAGGCACAGGATCAGATGGATGATGTCCTGCGCAATGACGTAGGCCGGAGCTGCTTTTGCGCCGAAGATAAAGGTGATAGGACGCTGCGGCTTCTTTCCGCCCTTGATCTCCAGGTATTTGTGGATGATATACAAAGCATTCATCTGCTGGCGCTTATACTCATGGAGTCTTTTGATCTGAATGTCAAAGACAGACTCCGGATCCACCTCGATGCCTTCCTTTTCCCTAAGGACTGTGGCAAGTGCCTTCTTATTGCTTTTCTTAATGGCATCTATGGCATCCAGAAACTGCGGATCGTCCTGATACTCCAATAGCTTTTCCAGCTCGTCCGCATTCTTGGCAAAGCCCCACCCGATCTTTTCCGCAATGAGATCTGCAAGCGGTCTGTTGCAGGAGAGCAGCCAGCGGCGGAAGGTGATGCCGTTGGTCTTGTTGTTGAATTTCTCGGGATAGATCTTGTAAAAGCTGTTCAGCTCGGTGCTCTTTAAGATCTCGGTATGAATGGCAGCCACGCCGTTTACGGAATACCCGTAATGGATATCGATGTGGGCCATATGTACCCTGTCATCCTCATCGATGATATAGACCGACTTGTCCTTGTATTTTTTACGTACCCGCTTATCCAGCTCCTTGATGTAAGGAACCAGCTGGGGCACTACTTTTTCCAAATACTGCAGCGGCCATTTTTCCAGCGCCTCCGCCAGAATGGTATGGTTGGTATAGGCACAGGTCCTGCTTACCACCTCAATGGCCTCGTCCATCGTGAAGGCCTTATCCTCCACCAGAATACGGATCAGTTCCGGAATGATCATGGTCGGATGGGTATCGTTGATCTGAATTGCCGCATAATCATACATATGACGCAGATCGTTTTTCTGCTCCTTCAGCTCCTTCAGGATCAGCTGGGCGCCGGAGGATACCATGAAATACTGCTGATAGATCCGCAAAAGGTTCCCGGCTTCGTCAGAATCATCCGGATACAGGAAAAGTGTCAGATTCTTCTCGATCTCTTCCTTGTCAAAATCGATGCTTCCCTTTTCAACGATGCTCTCATCCACGGATTCGATATCAAACAAATGCAGCTGTCCGGTGCCGCTCTGATAGCCAACCACATCCAGATCGTAGAGGCGGCTGACAACCTTCCGATCACCAAAGTGCACATCAAAGGTGATGTCCGTCTTTTTCAGCCATCCTTCCTTCTCCAGCCATTCATTCGGCAGCGCTGTCTGCTTATGATCCTTGAACACCTGCCGAAACAGACCGAAATGATAATTCAGGCCGATGCCGTCGCCGGGCAGGCCGAGCGTTGCAATGGAATCCAGGAAGCAGGCTGCAAGCCGTCCCAGGCCGCCGTTTCCGAGGGAAGGCTCCGGCTCGATCTCTTCGATCGCGGAAAGGCTCTTGCCGTGCTTTTCGAAAACTTCGTTTAATTTATCGTAAATGCCAAGGTTGATCAGATTATTGGCAAGCAGCTTTCCGATCAAAAATTCCGCCGAAATGTAGAATACCTTCTTGGGTCCTTCATTCGGCTCGGTCGCATGCATCATTCCCTTGGTCAGCCTCAGGACCGCCACGTACAGCTCCTCATCGCTGCAAGCCTCAATGGTCTTGCCGTACATCGCCTGTACCAGCTCCTCAAACTGAGATTCCAGCTTTAACTCCATGATCTCTCGTTCCAGCGTCATGTTCTTTTTCCTTTCTGTTTCGGTTGCTTTTCTTCCTTTTTTTGCAAAGGACGTCTGTCCATCGCACTAAAACCCAACTTATTATATGATAACCACCGCAAATATTCAAGTCCCGGCAGGCCCCGAAACTTGCAACATCACCGAAAAACATATATAATAGTTATATTTCCCAAAAGTATAGAATGGAGAGTTTCAATGAATACAAAACAGATCAGATCTTTCACAGGAAAAAAGCTTCTGTCCCTGGTGCTTGCAGCATCCATGCTCGCGGGCAGCTTTTCCCTTCCGGCAGATGCCGCTCCCACTGAGCAGGCGCTTAAGGATGCCGCCGCCGTCAGTGCCAATGCCGCTGCGGCTTCTTTGGACAGCTTTATGGAGGAGGAGAGCATTTTTAGCGAATCGCTGGTCAATGCTCCCGAAACCGTTTCGGGCAATGCGCCGAAGATCTATATCCTGGACAATGACACCAACGGTAACGCCCCCCTTATGGATCCTGTTACAACGGAATACAACAAGTGGCTCCGCCTCTTTATCCCCAGGGAGACCAAAAATCTCGTCCGCAAGGGCTATAAGGCAGCCGACTGGGAAATCTGGAAGCTGGATACCGACACCGGTTTTTACTCCTGCGTGGATACGATCCACAGCACCGATGTCAACAAAAAAGCCTACAATACCCAGCGCCTGACCAGCGACTTTTGCATGGTCGCACAGTGGGATTATGATCCCTATACCTTCCATATCAACTACAACCTGGACGGCGGATACTTTAAAAACGCGGACCTGAATGAAGGGCTGGTGCATGACACCTTTACGGTGCAGTCCGAAGCCATCACCTTCCCGAGTCCCGTGAAGTCCGGCTGCTTTTTCGCAGGCTGGTTTGCCGACAGCGCCTTTACGACGCCTGTTTCCGGAATCCCTTCCGGCAGCTATTTTGATATCACAAACGAGTCCTCCGCAAACGATCCAAAATACGAGGTCTATGCCAAATGGACGCCCGCGAAGCTCCCTGCCGTTACCATCAAGGATGCCAAGTACAAGAAAACCGGTGTTGCCGCTTTGAATTTCGGCGCAGTCGACGGTGCCGTTTCCTATGAGATCAGCTTTTCCACCAGCAAGAAATTCACGAAGAAGACCACGTCTTCCTATCTGGTCGGCAAAGCCGGTACCGCAAACGTTACCAACCTGTTAAAGAGAACCTACTATTTCCGTGTACGCGCCGTTTCCACGGACTCTACGGGAAGTGCAGTCTCCGGCCCCTGGTCCGAAGCCAAAGCGGTCAAGATCAAGAAGGGCGTTCGCGAGGTCAAGGCCAAAAAGAACTCCATCAAGCTCAAATCCCTGAAGATCAGCGATGGGAACCTGGTGGTAAAAGCCAATGCACCCAAGCGCGTGAAAAGCTCCGATACCTCTTACTATCTGGTTTCCCTAGAGCCCGCAACCGGCAAAGTCATCAAGGCCGTTTCCGCTCTTCCGAAACTGAAAAAACTGAGCGTAAGCCTTCCCGCAAAAAACGAAACCGGTCTGAATCTGGTGCAGGGCCGCTATGCTCTGGCGATCAAGTCCGGTAAATCCTACAAGGTGATCAGCTCCTCTTCCTTTATTGACAATCCGCAGGATCTGGCCACTTTTACAGAACCGTTCCCCACGCCTTCCTCCAAGAAGGGGCTGCAGGGCGTAACCCATGGAGGCGTCAAACACACCTTCACCAACTTTTTCCTGAATGATTACATTGACGTCAGCAAGAGCGCTTCCAATGCCTATAAGTATAACGGCCAAACCTACTACTTCAACCGTATGCAGATCCAGGTGCTCATCAACTGGGCAAAGGCCTGCAACCGGGAGGGCATCGTTTGTACGGCACAGTTTATGCTGACCTGGCCCGGTACCACCTACAGCTTCCTGGTCGCTCCCGGTGCAAGGGATGCAAGCAAGAAATACTTTTTGATGAACGGCACGGACAAAAAAGCTCGCGAACTCTGG
>JAILHW010000217.1 GCA_024695605.1 Lachnospiraceae bacterium
GTATCTCTTCGGACGATCACGCAGTTTCCTGCCTCAAGGTCCTTGGGACCAAGCTCGATCCGAAGCGGGATCCCGCGCATCTCACACTCGGAGAACTTCCAGCCGGGAGTCTTGTCGGAATCATCCACCTTCACGCGGATATTCTGGGTTTCCAGACTATGATGGGCACTCTTTGCACCCTTCGCATAATCGACCACAACCTCGGAAAGTTCATCTCTGAGCTTGTAGGCACCGTCCAGAACGCCCTCGGCATTCTGCCGGATGGGAATGATCTGTACCTGTACGGGTGCTACCCTGGGGGGAAGCTTTAAGCCGCTGTCATCGCCGTGTACCATGATGATGGCTCCGATGAGTCTGGTGGTTACGCCCCAGGAGGTCTGGTGTACATACTGCAGTTTATTCTCTTTATCCGTATATTGGATCTCAAATGCCTTGGCAAAGCCGTCACCGAAATTGTGGCTGGTACCGGACTGCAGGGCTTTTCCGTCATGCATCAGGGCTTCGATGGTGTAGGTAGCGTTCGCACCCGCAAACTTTTCCTTATCCGTCTTTCTTCCCTTGATCACGGGGATCGCCAGCACCTGCTCGGCAAAATCCGCATACAGATCCAGCATCTGGATCGTCCTGTTCTCTGCATCCTCCTCGGTCGCGTGGGCCGTATGGCCTTCCTGCCATAAGAACTCGCGGCTGCGAAGGAAAGGTCTGGTCTCCTTTTCCCAGCGGACCACGTTGCACCACTGGTTATAAACCTTGGGAAGATCCCTGTAGGACTGTATTTCGTTTTTGTAAAAATCGCAGAACAGCGTCTCGGAGGTAGGACGGACGCAAAGTTTTTCCTGCAAAGGTGCAAGACCGCCGTGGGTCACCCAGGCAACCTCGGGCGCAAAGCCCTCTACATGATCCTTTTCCTTTTCCAGAAGGCTTTCGGGAATGAACAGGGGCAGATACACATTCTCTACTCCGGTCTCCTTGAACCTCTCATCCAGCTGCTTTTGCAAAAGCTCCCAGATGGCATATCCGGCGGGCTTGATCACCATACAGCCCTTTACCGAGGTATAATCCACCAGCTCCGCTTTTTTGACCACATCCGTATACCACTGGGCGAAATCCACGTCCATGGCTGTGATCGCTTCCACCAATTTCTTATCGGCCATTTTTTCATACTCCTCGCATTTTTGTTTCTTTTTATTTGAATGCTATGTACTGACTTCCGCCGGTAGCAGTCGGGAAATAATACCTGGCTCCGGAGGTGTTGCCGTCCTTTTTGGCAACTACATAGACATACCATTTCTTTTTGGATTTGATCTTTTTCTTCCCTGCCTTTTTCACGGTAACGGAATTGGTCTTGGCACTCACACTCTTGACCTTCTGGTATCCCTTGTTGGGGGTAGCGGACACATAGACATCATATCCGTCTGCCTGCCGCACCTTCTTCCAGGTAATGGTCAGCTTTTTGCCCTTCTTAACGGCCTTCTTCACCCAGGGCTGCTCGATGCAGATGATGGACTTCCAGGGGGTGAAGGTCTTTACGCCATTCTTTAAGACAAAGGCTCGTACCGAGAACTTGTAAGCCTGGTTGTTGTTGATCAGGAAGGTCTTGGAATTTACATCCTTTCCGACAAAGTCATTTTCCAGCTTCTTGGTCTCGTTGGCGGTCTCGAAGTAGTATTCATATCCGTCGGCAAGAGGAAGCTTGTCCCAGCCTACCTCCAGCTTTTTCTCAAACCGGTCCCAGCTGATCTGATAGATCCGCTCCAGATCTCCCATCCTGGTCCCGATGTTGTACAACACCTTGACAGCAGAGCGCGCATCCTTTCCGGTGCCGCTGATTGCAACGATCTCCACATCATAGCCGGTGCCGGCCTTTAAATTCCGAATGGTGTAGGAGTTGCCGGTCACAACCGCAACTCTTGTAAACTGGTTCTTATTTGCCGGAAGAGATTCTCTGTACCATACCTCGATCACATCGGTATTGTTGACCTGCCAGGCCACCGTCATGGAATTGGCATCACTTTCGGACTGTACGAACTGCAGGATCACAGGGGTCAGAGCCGCCTGTGTTTTGACGCTGCCAAAGGAAAAGAGCACACCGCACAGCAAAAGTGCAGCTGCCAGGATCCGCATACCAAGCGATTTCATTCTACTCTTCATATCGTTGTTCTCCCTCTATTACATATCTCCGAGCTGCTGCTCAAGCTTCGTCAGACTGCTTCCGAGTGCTGTACGAACGACTTCCTCACTGACTCCGGCTTTTCTTGCGATGGCGGAGATCATGTTATCTATGGTCTCCTTCAAGCCCTTTTTGATGATGGGGGCACTTGCAACGCTGTTGCAGGAAAGCAGGTTTTTGAATTTGTCATCAGAGGTGGTATCGGAGGTCAGTACCCAGCTGTTTCCGTACTGTGCCATATGCAGCACGATGGTGGATTTCTTAAACTTGGGAGTTTTGGTCTTGGCAATGGCCTTCTTGTAAAGGGTGTCTGCCGTATAACCGGTGGTGGAGCCAGGATTGTTTACGATCTGGGATGCATAATCATCAAATGCCTGTACCAGATTTTTGGCAAGCTCCGTGGAATCCGCAACCTTGACCTGTACCTTGACATCCGCAAGACCGTTTTTCTGCTTTACGCTTTTGATCTTGTAGGAGATCTTCTTATTATTCTTCTTGATCCAGTTGTAATAGCTGGGGCTCTTGGATTTGATACTGCCGTAGAAAGAGCCGTCGGTGAAATATACAAAATTGCCCAGGCTGTTGTCATTGCAGTTCTTAATGGCCTTCATCAGCTTTCCTGCTGCCTTTTTGGCCGTCTCAGCCTGAACCGTTGTTGTGGTTGCCGCATTTACGCCGGGCAATACGAACAAGCCCAGGCAGACTGCAAATGCAACCAGTCCCATGAATAAGCGTTTTTTCATCTGTCTCATCTTCCGTCCTCCCATTTTCTGTCCTGCTGTTTACGTTCCGTTTGTTGAAAGGGCATCTTACCTGCCCTCTTTACAGACTGCGATATGTTTATAGTAGTCTTTTTCGCCCTATTTTTCAAGTGTTTTCGGTATCAGTCGACCGCCTCATCCGAAGCCTCTTCTTCATCCTCCGGCTTTCTTCCGCTTTCGGCGATGGTGGCCGGATCAAAGCCCGTGCCGTTAAAGAATGCCTTGTAGATCTCCACATGGTCATAAATGCATCGCCAACTGCTCGAGGAAGCTCCGGTCGCACAGATGAAGGGATGTCCGTTTGCATCCGTAGCATAGCTGACCGCGCAGTTTCTGGACTGTACCACAAATCCGGTCTTGGCGCCTACTACAAGGCCGCCGCAGTCCTTATCCTCGATCCGGCGCAAGAACCAGTTGGAAATGATGATGCCCTCCGGATGCTCCGGTGTCGAAGAGGTGGTATAGCTGTGTGCCGATAATACCTCTCTGACAAAGTCATTTCGCATGGCTGCATCCATGATCAGCGCCATATCGTAGATGGTACAGTAATGCTCCTCATCATACAGTCCCACGCAGTTGGTAAAGTGCGCGCTGCCCGAAATCCCCAGCTCCTTGAGCTTTTCGTTCATCAGATCCGCAAAGGTCTCCATGGAGCCTGCCACGTAGCAGGCCAGCGCATAGGCCGCATCTCCGCCTGAGGGAAGGATGGTTCCGTAAAACAGATCCTTCACCGTAGGCTCCTCTCCCACGGAAAAGCCCACCGCACTGCAGTCGTTCCGATAGGAAAAATCCGTTACCTCGATGGTAATGGGCACCTTCTTTTCCAGATCCGGATCCGGAAGGTTCTCCGCTGCCACCAGAACGGTCAAAACCTTTGTCATGGATGCGGGAGAGATCCTTGTCGTGGCATTTCTGGCTGCCTTGATCTCGCCGGTCTCTGCATCCATCAAAACGCCGTAGTCGCTGACAACCTCTGAGGAAAAGCCGGTGGTCTGGGAGGTCTTGTGTGCTTCAAAGGCATCTGCCGAGGACTCATAGCCCGTCATAAAGGGAGACAGCTGTCCGCCCATCTGACCACTTCCGCCCAGGATACCGCTGGTGGCCTCTTCCTCCATTTTGCGTATCTCTGCCTTCTGCCCCACATCTGCCAAAAGCGCTGCCTCCGGCTGTCCCGGTGCCAGGAAAGGTGCATTTTCCTCATCTGCCATTACCTTCATGGTCGTGACATCAAAGCCCGCTGCCGTCGGAAGGTTCCGGATCTCGGCCATCATGGCCTCATGGGCATCCTGCTCGGCCCATTTTTCCTGACGCTTTTTCGCGGCTCTGGTAAAGATCCCAACACCGTTCATCTCCGTTAATGCGATGATCAGGATGACCACTGCCGCCAGCACGGGTATCCCGAAGGCAATGAGCTTTTTGATCCTCTCTCTGCGCGCTCTTTCCCTGCGCATTCTCGCGATCCGCTCACGGCGAAGGGCTCTTTTTTTCTCCTCCGCTCTCTCCTGCTGCGACATCGTTTCATAACCTGCTTTCATGAATAGGTTCCTCTCGCTTTCTTCTTCCTTACCGTACCTTGCAGCAATCGGCAAGCGCTTTTGCACTTCCTGCTGCTGCGCAGACTGTAACATTTCCTATAATAACCGCATCCGCATCTGCTTTGCAAGTTCTTCCGCACTTGACAGCAGCTGCTCCTCATCATAAGAGGGGATTTCCTTCGGGGTAAGCTCCAGCACAAAGGCCGGTCTGGCGCCCCTCACAAGCTTCAGATCTCCGCCGAAGGCATCAATCACGTAGCCGATGTTTTCCACCCGGATGTTTGCCCGTGGGTGCATATAAAAGGTCAGCTTGTCCTTCCTGCCGGAAATCTCCAGTACAAACAGGGCTTTGACCTGCTGCCTGAGGACTGCGATCCGAAGCAGATACTCCACCTGCTTTGGCACCTTTCCGAAGCGGTCCTGCAGCTCCATATACATCTCTTCGCTTTCTTCCCTGCTCTCAATGGCAGCGATGCGCTTGTAGATGTCCAGCTTCTGCGCCTCATTGACAATATAACTGTCCGGAATGTATGCGTCAACATCCAGATCCGCCTGGGTTTCGATCTCACTCTGGCTGCTCTCACCCTTTTCGATCTTCACCGCTTCCGACAGGAGCTTGACGTACATATCATAACCGACGGCCTCCAGATGCCCGTGCTGGGCCTTGCCGAGCATAGTGCCCGCTCCGCGGATCTCCAGATCCCGCATGGCGATCCGGATCCCGCTGCCAAGCTCCGTAAACTCCCTGATGGCAGCCAGTCTTTTTTCCGCCACCTCCCGAAGCAGCTTATCCCTTCTGTAAAGCAAAAAGGCATATGCCGTGCGGTTGGATCTTCCGACGCGCCCCCGCAGCTGATAGAGCTGGGAGAGTCCCATCTGGTCGGAGTCGTGTACGATCAGGGTATTGACATTCGGGATGTCCAGACCGGTTTCGATGATCGTGGTGGAAACCAGCACATCGATCTGTCCCTGCACAAAATCGATCATGATCCGCTCCAGCTCCGAGACCTTCATCTTGCCATGTGCAAAGGCCACCTGGGCATCGGGCACCAGCTCACTGATGCGATGGGCCGCCTCTGCGATGGTAGCGGTGCGGTTGTGCACGTAATAGACCTGCCCGCCCCTGGCGATCTCCCTGGTGATGGCCTCTCTGACCATCTCCTCATTTTCCTCCATCACAAAGGTCTGGATGGGCAGTCGATCGACCGGTGGCTCCTCCAAAACGCTCAGATCCCGGATCCCGGAAAGGCTCATATGCAAAGTCCTGGGAATGGGCGTTGCGGAAAGCGTGAGCACATCCACCGTATCCTTCATGATCTTGATCTTTTCCTTATGGGTCACGCCGAAGCGCTGCTCCTCATCCACCACCAAAAGGCCCAGATCCTTAAACTGCACATCCTTTGACAGCAGTCTGTGCGTTCCGATCACGATATCCACGGTTCCCTTCCGAAGTCCCTCGATGGTCTTTTTGTTCTCCGAAGGGGTCTGAAAGCGGGAGAGCTGTCCCACCGTCACGGGAAAATCCTTCATCCTCTGGGTAAAGGTCTCATAGTGCTGCTGTGCCAGTACCGTGGTGGGAACCAGGATCGCCACCTGTTTTTCATCCTGCACGGCCTTGAAGGCTGCCCGGATCGCGATCTCCGTTTTTCCGAAGCCCACATCGCCGCAGACGAGGCGGTCCATGATCCTCGGCGCCTCCATATCCTTCTTCGTGGCTTCGATGGCCTCGAGCTGATCTCTGGTTTCCTCATAGGGAAACATCTCCTCAAATTCCTTCTGCCATACCGTATCCTGCTCAAACTCATAGCCGCGCTTCTGGTTTCTGGCGGCATACAGTGCCACAAGATCCTTGGCCACCAGCTCCACCGCTGCCTTAACGCGGGTGGTGGTCTTTTTCCACTCCTGGGTACCCAGCTTGTTGACCCTGGGCTTTTTATCGGTGTCCGCCGCCGCATATTTCATGATCGCATGAAACCCTGTGGCTGCCACATACAGATTGCCGCCGTCGGCGTATTCCACCTTCATGTAATCCTTGATCACGCCGGATCGTTCGATCTTCTCGATCCCGCGGTAGATCCCGACGCCATGGTCCTCATGCACCACATAGTCGCCCACCTTGAGCTGATCCAGGGATCGCAGCTTTTCACCTTCATAGCGCTTCTTGGTCCGCTGCTTTTTCCGGCGGTTTCCGAAGATATCTCCCTCGGTGATCACCACAAGGCCGATCCCGGGGTACTCAAAGCCCTTGGTCAGCGTGGCTCTTGAGACCATCACCTCACCCTTCTGGGGCAGGTGCTGCTCCTGCTTGTAGTAAGCCGCAAGGCCCTCGTCAAACAGATCCTTGGCAAGCCTTTGCGCTCTGGTATGGGAGGGCGACAGCACCAGGATCCGGTACTTGTTTTTTGCATAGGTCCTAAGGTCCCTCACCAGCACCTCAAAGCTGGAATGGAAGGAGCCGATCCCGCGTCCGTCCACCCGGAAGGTCGTCAGCTTCTTGCTCTTTGCCGAAGAGAGCTCCAGCGTGGAAAGCTGGAGTGTACGCCTTTTTTCCAGCAATGCCATGATGCGTTTTTCATCATATAAAAGCGCCGCCTGCCCGGGCAGGACCATGCCCTTTTCCAGCCGTCCCATCATACTGTCGTGGTATTCCAGCTCGATGGCACGCAAATGCTCGGACAGTCTTGCCGGCTCATCCTGGATCACCAAAAGCTCGCGGTCCGAAAAGAGAGAGAGAAAATCCGTCAGCTCCGGACAAAAATACCCCATATAGCTGTCCAGGTTTGCCAGTACGCCGAACTGCTCGATCTGCTCGGAAAGCCCGCGGGCGATCTTCAGGATCTGGCTGCTCTCCGCGCGCTTTTCCTGCGATCGCAAGCGATCCGAGAGCTCCTCGGCTTCCTTCAGGATCCTGGAAAGCCCCTCACTTTTTTGCTCCTTTGTCAGGATCAGCTCGGTGGCGGGAAAGATGGTGATCTGCTTGATCGTTTCTATGGATCTTTGGGAAAAGACATCGAAATACCGGATGCTCTCCACCTCGTCTCCCCAAAGCTCGATCCTGACCGGATTTTCTCCTGTCATATCAAAGACATCGAGAATGCCGCCGCGGATGGAAAACTGTCCCGGCTCCTGCGCCTGATAGCATCTTTCATAGCCCATGCGGACCAGCTTTTTCGCAGCCGCTTCCTCCTCCACAATGCTTCCCACGGAAACGGAAAAGATGTGCTCAAGCATCAGCTCCAGCGGCTGAACCGGCATCATCAGCGCATCAATGGTGGTAACCACGGTGATGGGCTGACCCTCCAGGATCCTGCGAAAGCACTTCATCCGCTCTCTGAGCATATCCTGGCCGCGCAGATCTGCCTGGAAAAAGATATAATCCTTGGCCTCTAAGTAGCAGACATTGGGATCGAAAAAGCTCAGATCCTCATACATCTGTCTGGCCACGATCTGGTTGTGCGTCAAAAACACACGGCTCTGATACGGCTCGGAAAGTGCCGCCGTCATATGGGCCTTTTGGGCATCGGACAGTCCTGTTACCAGAACCGGTTCCTTCTTATGCAGTTTTCGTTCGGCATCCTCAAAAAATGCCAGCTCCTTAAGCGCCTGTGTCAGAATGTGCATCCGGATCTTCCTGTTTTTGTTTTTTCTTTTTGTTGTACTGGTTCATGGCACCGTCAAGATCCCCCTTCAGGATCCTTTGCACCGCATCCGCGGTCCGGGAAAAGGCCTCATCCAAAAGCTCTCGCTCTTCGGGAGAAAAATGGCTTAGCACGTAGTCTGCAAGATTCCTTCCCTCCGGCTTTGCGCCGATACCGATGCGGATCCTTGTAAACTCTTTTGTTCCCAGCAAAGCGGTGATATTCTTCATGCCGTTGTGTCCGCCCGGGCTTCCGTTTTTGCGGATCCGAAGCTGCCCCGGCGACAGGTCGATATCATCATAAAGTACGATCAGCTGCGTTTCGGGATCGATCTTATAGTAGGCGCAAAGCGCCAGAACGCTTTCGCCGCTTAAATTCATAAAGGTCTGGGGCTTTGCCAGAAGCACCTTCTGCCCAAAGGCATAGCCCTTTCCCACCAGCGCCTTATGCTCCTTTGAGGAAATGGCAATCCCCATCTGATATGCCACCTCATCGATGGCGTCAAAGCCGCAGTTATGTCTGGTATGTTCATATTGCCTGCCCGGATTGCCCAGGCCCACGATCAGATACATCTTTTCTTCCGTCCTTATGTTGTGATCCCGACCTTTTTCTGAAAGGATAGCATCTCCTGATAGATCCTCTCACAGTTATGATCGTCGTTGTAATAGAAAAAGTCGTCCGCGCGCTGTCTGTACACATCCTTCATCTGACAGCCGTTTTTCATATATTCGATCAGCAGATCCACCAGGCTGTCGTTGTCCCTGCAGATCTCGCCAAAGCCCATGGTATCGTAGAAAAAGCTGCCCTCCTCATAATGCTCGGGAATGCTGCTGTGATGCAGATAGACCACCGGCTTTCGCATATAGGCAAAGTCAAACTGCACGCCGGAAAAATCCGTCACCATCAGGGAGGATTCACAGAACAGCTTTTCATAGCTCATATCTCCCACGGACGGGATGATGTCCACATAGTCATTTTTCTGAAAGTCCTTGCCCTGGGCGCTGACAATGGGATGCAGCACATACTTGATCCGATAGCCGTATTCCTTTGCCGCCGCAATGAGCCTTTCATCATTGATCAGGGAATTATACACCTTAAAATAGGCACTTTCCTTAAACAGCGGGTTGTAATCTCTCTGATACCCCTCGCTGCCCCGGACAGGGACCGCGCTCTGCATTCTCCAGGTAGGCGAGATCAGGATCTGCTTTTGATCCCTGTTTTTCAGACCGTCATATCTCGGAACACCCGTCAGCTTCAGGATGTCATAGCCTTCGTAGTCATAGACCGGCCGAAGCAGGTTGTCAAACTCATACTTCGATGCACAGAAGTACAGCTCCGTTTTATCCCGAAGACGGTTCTGCGCCACCGCGATCTTCTGCACGCTCATCCCATGCTGGACGCAGCAGCAGTGGAAATTCGGAAGATCCCTGATATAGCTGGAATTGATCTGGCCGAAGCTGTTGAAGGAAAACACCGTGGAATTGGAAATGACCACCATATCCGCCATCAAAAAGATCAGGCGGTGCAAAATGGTTCCCCGCACCAGCGGCTTGTAGCCGTCCGCCACCAGACGCTTATAGTCCGGCGTCTTTTGATCGATCAGATAATAATGGGAAAAGCCGTCCTTTTGGCCGCTCGCATAGCGGTACAGATACTCCGCGGAATCCCCGCCCTTGTAGATCTTATCCAGATACAGCCAGATGGGCCGCCGCTTCAGAAACGGCCTGGTGACAAAAAAGGCTGCCCGGATCAGGATAAAGATCTTGGCCCTTCGATCCTGCACAAAGAGCATATTCAAAAAGAGTAAAAATTCCTGCCACATGATACGCGGCTGCATGGCCTTTTGGATCACAAGGCCGCCCCGTTTTTTGCGCATCAGAAACTTACTGCCCGACCTGAAGGCCCAGTAGCTGTTTTTAAAATTCGGACTCATCCTGGAAAAATGAGACGCGTAGCCAAACTCAATCTCATACTCCCTGCCGCCGATAACGGCAATACAAAACAGCTCCGTCTTCTGCGGCATCAGCGTCGGGATCGTCAGATGGAAGCAGTGGTCCTTCATCAGCGAAATGCCAAAGTATTTTTTCAGCGCATAGCGCTCGTTGTAAACCGGCTCGTACTCCTTGTCCCCATATCGCAAAAAGATCCGCTCCGCCATGGAAAACAGAACGTTATCGATCCTGCCGTCGATCTCAAGTCCGCCGCCGTTTGGATCCATGGTCTGGATCTCGCAGCGAAGCTCCGCCACGGGATCGATCCGAACGCCCCCGTCGCCAAAGAAGCCTTCCTTCTCATCTCCCTGGATCGTGAAATGATAGGAGGGGCCGTGCTTCATCAGACCGAACAGCCACTGCAGATCCTTTCCGATCCGGCAGTCTCCCACCTGTTTTTCATTGAGGATCACGCGATCCTCCAAAAGCTTCAGTTCCTCGGTCACAAGGGCAAAAAACGCATCCTCCCGGCCCTCGATCACATGCTTGTTTTTATTGTTGCGGTTTCCGGAGAAACGGTTGCGAAGGGAAAAGACTGCATAGTACTGGATAAACTCGGGAATCGGGCCCGCTTCCTTTAGCTGCTTCAGATAGGGGATCCAGAACTTTTGCAGAGAATCCAGATAAAACTCTTCCTGATACAGACGTCTGTAAAAGACAATATCGCCGTCGTAAGCGACGCGGCTCTTATACTCCTGATCGCCCAGAAACAAAAGCTGCGTTTCCCCTCTGCAAAGCTCCAGGAAAAATTTGAGCTCACTGTCCCATCCGGCGCCGTTTTGCAGGGCCTTCCCGGTAAAGCACTCCTTTTTTAGAAACGTACCGCCCAGAATAAAGGGAAACAGCTCCGGCCGCTTTGCCGGCTCGGTCAGGATCGTGGTATTGACGATGGGATAATCAAAGACCTTCGTCACGGAGGTGGCTCTGGCCTTAACCGCATTCTTGGCCATGCTGCCCGCTACGGTATCCGGATCCCGGGATAGACAAAAGCAGATCAGCGGCTGCTTTTTGGAAAACTGCACGCGGATCTCCGGATGCTCCTTGGCGTGTCTTTCCACTTCCGACAGCATCCCCGCGGAAAGACTGTCCCCGTCATAGAGCATGGAAACCCACTGAGAGGACACGTTTTCGGCCGCATCCGCATAAACCAGATCCGGCCTGATGGTATGCCTTTGGCCCGCTTCCTCAAAAAAAGAGCCCTCCGGCATGGTATAAAACTCTGCCTGCACCTTTGCTCCGGCCTCTTTGATCGCTTCCGTGATCTCCTTTTGCCGGCTCTGATCCGCCCCGTAGCAAAGAAGCTGCAAGGGCTCCGAAAGTCCTTTGCTTTGCTCGAGGATGCAGGACATCGTCTCTTTTCTGTATTTTTTGAACGGATCCTCCAAGATCCATATCAGTGAAACACTCATACGATCTCCCAGCTCTTTTTCAACCGCTTATACATATTCACAAGGTCGTATTCCGGCTCCCAGCCCAGTGCCATCAGCTTATCAGCGCAAAGATGCGTGGTGACATCCGGGGCATAGCCGAAGGTCAGACGATCCGCAGGGATATCAAAGACCACCTTGGATCTGCCGTCGGAAAACTTGCTTGCCACCATCTCGGCCATATCCCTGATCCGGGTGGTGGTTGCGGGATTGACGACCGTATAGACATTGGAATGCTCGCCGGATAACAGGATCGTCAGAATGCCTGCCACAGCATCAGCGGTATAGCAGTAATTTCCAAAGGATTCTCCCTTGGTGTGAAGCACGATATCCTCGCCCGCCATCGCGCTTTTCAGAAACTGGGCAAAGACCCTGCCTTCACTTTTATCCACACCCGCGCCAAAGGTCTGTGCCAGACGCGCAGCCTTGACCGGCACGCCGTATTCATGGGCATAGCAGGCACAGAGCAGCTCGCAGATCCGCTTGCCCTCCGAATAGCTGCTCCTGACATTGGTGATATCGATATATCCCAGATCCTCCTCCCGCACTCTCGAAAGCGCGGGATCCGTGATCCCGAAGGCCTCCATGGAGGATAAATATACCATGCTCTTGATCTTCTTTTCCCGTGCCAGCTTCAACAGATTTTCCGTCCCCCGGATCGCCACCTCCAGGGTCTCCACCGGCTGGGTCACAAAGGTTTTGGAGGCGGTTGCGGACGCGCAGTGCAGAATAAAATCCACGCCTCCCTCAATGGTGACCGGATCCGTGATATCCTGGCAGACGACCGTAAGATCCTCTCTCTCCAGCAGCTCTCCAAAGATCCTTCTGGTCTTGTCCATCGAACGGACCATTAAAATGATCTGCATGCCAAGCTCCAGCACACGGTTCAGATAGGCCAGCGTACGGACCAGCATGGAGCCCACAAGCCCCGTCGCTCCGGTGACAACAACCCTTCCCTGCTGCAGTCTGTCAAAGGGTATCTCCCTGACGCTGATGGCCGAAAGGTCCTCTCCAAGTACCTCATTTCCTCCGGTTTCCAGAAACTCCTCTCTGGAAAGACCGATCTTCTCTGTTTCGAGCATAATGACCCCCACTCTTTTTTGGGCATAACCATTTCTGCAAGCCACAAAAACTTGCAAACATACAGATATATTATACCATATCTTGTGGCGGCAAAAAAGGGTTTTTTCTCCATATGAAAAAACCGCCCTGCCTGATGCAGAACGGTTTTTTCGTAACCACCCCTGGTTGTTATTTTTTGGATGATAACACGAATCGCTACGCACTTCGTG
>JAILHW010000230.1 GCA_024695605.1 Lachnospiraceae bacterium
TCTGAGAAAGCTTCCCATGGGATATTTTACGGAAGGAAATATGGGAAAGATCAGTTCGGTCCTGTCTACCGATATGGTGTTTATCGAGGAAAACTGCATGGGCGTTTTGTCCGAGCTTGTGACTTTTATCATTTCCCAGGGTATCATGACGGCCATGATGTTCGTGATGGATCTGAGGCTGGGATTGTTGGCGCTGGCAGTGGTAGCGGTCTTTATCATAGTCGGAAATCTGATGCTGAAAACCTCCACGAAGCATTCGGTGATCAAACAGGAAGCCAGCGAGTCTTTATCACGGGAAGTGCTTGATTTCGCAGAAGGAATCGGGATCATCAAGTCCTATAACATGCTTGGGGAAAAATCGAAGAGACTTACAGATGAATTTGAAAAGAGTTGTAAGGAGAGCATCGATTTTGAGGTGGCTTACGGCCCCTGGGCGAGAGCGCTTTACCTGACCTTTGGTATCGGTACGGCGCTGGTACTTGCGCTGTGTGCTTATCTTTTCAATGCCGGCCTGATCTCGGACGTATATATGGTCGGGATGGCGTTGTTCCTTTTTGATATGTTCGTATCGATCAAGAGTTACTACAGCCAGATGGCAAGGCTTACCGTGACAAATGCCAGTCTCGACAGGATCGAAGAGGTTTTTGCCGCGGAAGAACTTGCGGATGAAGGAAAGAAACAGCTTGCGCGTGCCGCGGAAGCAGGATTCGGTGCTGTGGAGATCGCATATGATAATGTCAGCTTTGCCTACACCGATAAAGACGTACTGAAGAATGTTTCCTTTGAAGTAAAGCAGGGAGATATGACAGCCCTTGTGGGCCCTTCCGGAGGCGGAAAGTCAACGATAGCCTCTCTCCTAGCAAGATTCTGGGATGTAAAAAGCGGACGGATACTTGTAAGGGGAGAAGATATACGGAATGTGTCCCTGGGAAGCCTTATGGATCAGATCAGTATGGTATTCCAGAGAGTCTATCTGTTCCAGGATACGGTTTATAACAACATTGTCATAGGGCGCCCGGATGCGACAAGGGAGGAAGTTGAAGAAGCAGCAAAAAAAGCAAGATGCTACGACTTTATCATGCAGCTGCCGGAAGGCTTTGATACCGTGATCGGAGAAGGCGGGGCCTCGTTATCGGGCGGTGAGAAACAGAGGATCTCCATCGCAAGATGTATCCTGAAAGATTCGCCCATAGTCATACTTGATGAAGCAACCGCAAGTGTGGATGCCGATAACGAACGGGCCATACAGGAGGCGATCTCGGAACTTTGCAAAGACAAGACACTTCTTGTCATAGCCCACAGACTTAAGACCATAAAGGATGCGGATCAGATCCTGGTTGTCTCGGGCGGCGAGATCGTTGAACGGGGTGATCATGCATCACTGATGGATGAAAACGGGACCTATGCCCATATGGTTTCATTGCAGGCGTCATAAACGGGGCGGAAACTTTACAAACAAACGGAAAAAATATTGACAAATGTAAGCGAACGGTGTACTCTAATAATCGTGTTAGCGTACACTGTTCGCTTTTGCCGTTATGCGGCAGGGAGGAAAGATGCCAAGAGATAAAACAGAGAATCACGAAAAGATCGTAGAGGCAGCCCTTGAGGAGTTTCGGAAATACGGCTTTGAAGACGCATCCATGCGCCGCATTGCAACGGCATGCGGGATGAGTGCTTCCGGTCTTTACAAGCATTTTCCCAGTAAGGATGATATGTTTTCGTCTTTGGTCAAGCCTGCTGTGGATGGGCTTATGAACCTGTATCATGAGATCGAGACAGAGTATTTTGAGGATCTTACCCATTCGGGGAAGGCGGACGTAAGCAATACGAAAGGGGAACTTGTCAGGGCCATGGAGTATATTTATGACCACTATGACGAGTTCGAACTGATCATCTGCAGATCCAAAGGATCCGTATACGAGAATTTCAAACATGACATCGCAAAGCTCGAGGAAAAGGTTACGATCCGGTATATGGAAGAGATCAGGAAACGCGGGATCCCGGTAAAAAGGATCAACAAAAAGGAGTTTCATCTTCTCGTTACCGCATGTATTGAAGCGCTTTTTCAAACCGTAACCCATGGTTTTTCAAGAAAAGAGGCCATTCACTTTGCAAGGACGGTGGAAAGCTTCTACGGGCCGGCCTGGAAGGAGTTCTTCGGATTATAGGACAGTAAGCCCCGCGATAAGCGGGGTTTTAAAGGGGCATTGGATTAGCATATGCTAATCGCTTGAGCCGCCAAAATAAATCATTAATGATCAAAAAGCTGATCAAAAGAAACGGAGGAAGAAAAGGAAAATGGACAGGAAGAAAAAAAGATCTACCTTAAGCTGGGTGCTTGAATTTGCAGGCATGAACAAAAGCTCTTATGTGTGGAGCGTGATCTTTGCGACGGTCAGTGTCCTGGCAGGATTTGTGCCGTATTTATTTGTGGCAAAGATCGTGAGGGCACTGATCGGCGGAGAGAAGGATATGAGATTTTATCTTATACAGTGCGCGATCATCTCATGCTGCTGGCTTATCAATAAGGCGTTTCACAGCATATCGACAACCATGTCCCACAGGGCAACATTCGGTGTCCTGGCTGAGATCAGAAGAAGGCTTACTAAGAAACTGAGCCTTATGCCGCTTGGGGATGTGCTGGAGGATTCGTCAGGATCATACAAAAACATTATCGTTGAAAGAGTGGACTCAATAGAGACAACACTGGCGCATATCATTCCGGAGTTGATCTCAAACGCTGTCGTTCCCATCGGCATCCTGGTGCTGATGTTCGTGGTCAACTGGAAGCTCACATTGCTTTCTCTGATCAGCGTTCCGCTGGGTATGGTTTTCTACAGCCTGATGATGGTTGGCTCCGAAGAGAGCTTTAAAAACACGATGGTCAAGACCAAAGCGCTGAACGATACAGCGGTTGAGTATATCAACGGGATTGAAGTCATAAAGGCCTTCGGAAAGACCAGGACCTCCTATGAAAAATTCATCGTTGCGGCAAAAGAAGGAGCGGACTGTTTCATCGAATGGATGAGAAGATGCAACATCTGGCAGAACCTGGCGCTCACCCTTCTGCCGGCGCAGCTTTTGACGCTTCTTCCTTTTGCAGGACTTTTCTATATGCAGGGAAAGATCGACGGGACGGATGCCATGCTCCTGATCATCCTGACTCTCGGACTGGTATCTCCTTTCATGGTGGTTGCAGGGCATATGGATAACTTGAAAAAGACCGGTGCCATTATCGACGAAGTAACAACGGTTCTCGGGAAAAGAGAGCTGAGCCGGCCGGATACACTTACTGTAAGGCCGCAGGGCAACACGATAGAGTTTAAGGATGTTCATTTCGGATACAATGAAAACGAGGTGCTTCACGGCGTGAATCTGACAATAAAAGAAGGAACGGTGAACGCTCTTGTGGGGCCGTCCGGTTCCGGTAAATCCACCATCGCAAAGCTGATTGCTTCCTTCTGGGATCCGGACAGAGGCACGGTGACGTACGGAGGCGTGGATATAAGAGATATCCCGCTGGCGGAATACAATAAGAATATCGCTTATGTTTCACAGGACAACTATCTGTTTGATGAAACCGTCATGGAAAACATCAGAATGGGAAGTCCGGATGCCACAGATGAAGAAGTGATGAATGCAGCAAAGGCCTGCGGCTGTCATGACTTTATCATGAATCTTGAAAAGGGCTATAACACCATAGCGGGCGGCGCAGGAGGCCATCTGTCGGGAGGAGAGAGACAGAGGATCAGCATCGCAAGAGCCATGTTAAAGAACGCTCCGGTGGTGATCCTTGATGAAGCAACGGCCTATACGGATCCGGAGAATGAAGCGCTGGTTCAGAGGAGCGTGGCCAAACTCATCGCGGGCAGAACGCTGATCGTCATCGCGCACAGGCTTTCGACCATCGCTTCCGCCGACCGTATTTTTGTCATAAACGACGGAAATGTGGAAGCGGTAGGTACACAGGGAGAGCTTCTCAAAGATTCTCCATTATACCGGGAAATGTGGGAAGCCCATATTTCGTCTAAAGATTCGGAGGTGGCATAATGATTCGTACTTTAAAGATGTATTTCGATTTTGCTAACAAGGTAAACAGAAAAAAGCTTCTGAGCGCCATGTTTCTCGGCGTATTTAAAGCAATCTTCGCGATGCTTAAGATCCCTGCGATCGCGGCGGTCATTCAAGGCATCCTGGATGACAATATGACGCCCACTGTTATATGGACATCCTTCGGTATCATGTGCGTTTCCGTTGCGGGACAGGTCCTCATAGGCCTGAAGACGACAATGCTCCAGACGGAGGCGGGATACAATACCTGCTCCGGAAAACGGATTGAGATCGCCGAGCATCTGAGATATCTGCCCATGGGTTTCTTTAACGCAAACTCCCTGGGCGGGATCACAAATATCACCACCAACACCATGGAACAGCTGGCTGACGTGGCTACGCTGGTTGTCATGATAACGACGCAGGGGATCATAACCACCGCAGTCATCTTCGCATTCCTGCTGTTCTTCGACATCCGGATCGCATTGATCCTTCTGGCGGGGATCCTTGTGTTCTCCTTCTTCAATACCATGATGCAGCGGGCTACCATCCCTGCCGCTCCGAGAGTTGCGAAAGCGGGTGAGAGCCTGGTCAGCGCCGTGATCGAGTATATACAGGGCATCGCCGAGGTCAAGAACTTCAATCTCACCGAGAAGACTGCAAAGAAACTTGAGGGTGCGATCAAAGAAAAACAGACAGCGGATACCAAAATGGAATTCACCGTCATCCCCTATATGTTCTTACAGGGGCTTGCAACAAAGCTTACCGGGGTGCTGATGTGTATCGTGTCTGTGTACTTTTACCTTACAGGGACCATGCCGCTGCTGTATGCGATCATTATGACGATCTCTTCCTTTATGATTTACGAAAGCCTTGATATGATGGGCGGTTTCTCCGCGCTGATGAGAAACGTGAACATCATTGTCGATAAGGCAAATGAGGTTCTTTCCATTCCGCCAATGGATATTGACGGATCTGATTACATACCCGAATCTATGGATATTGAGCTGAAAAACGTGTCTTTTGCTTATGAAGATAAAACAATCATAGATGATATCTCCCTGAAGATTCCTTCCGGTACGACAACAGCCATCGTAGGACCTTCCGGAGGCGGTAAAACAACGCTGACGAATCTTATGGCCAGATTCTGGGATGTAAAGACCGGTGAAGTGCTCCTGGGCGGCAGGAATGTCAAAGACTACAATTTTGATTCGCTCATGAAGAACTTTAGTTTTGTGTTCCAGAGGGTCTACCTGTTTGAGGATACCATCGCCAACAACATACGCTTCGGAACCCCCGAAGCGTCTATGGATAAGGTGATCGAAGCGGCAAAGAAAGCCAGGTGTCATGACTTTATCATGAGTTTGCCTGACGGATACGAAACGATCATCGGCGAGGGCGGCGCCTCCTTATCGGGCGGAGAGAAGCAGCGTATATCCATCGCCCGCGCGATCATGAAGGATGCGCCGATCATCATACTGGATGAAGCAACGGCCAATGTGGATCCGGAGAATGAAGCTGAGCTTACAAAAGCGATCGAAGAGCTTACCAGAAATAAGACCATTATCATGATTGCGCACAGACTGAAGACAGTCAGACATGCGGATCAGATCCTTGTGGTTGCAGACGGTAAGATCACGCAGCGCGGGACACATGAGGAGCTGATGGAAAGAAAAGGCATTTACAGGGATTTTGTAAGCGAGAGAAAAGAAGCGGTATCCTGGAAGATTGCATAATCAAACCTATAAGAAAACCTATAAAAAACCGCTGATGGGAGATTGCATTCTGTCAGCGGTTTTTTTGTGCGCTGTTTTACACAAATTGCGCCTTGTTTTATGATAGGAAATATGTTACGAATAAACAGATGAACGAAAACTTCGGTTGTTCAGATGGGTTGAAAATAAGCTTCCGGTACCAAAAGTTCTCTGCTATGAGGAAGATGATGGTTTTCAATATCTGCTTTTGTGGATTGCAGATTGTATTAACCGATCAAACTATATGAAAGGAATCCGACGGCTTTTGGATGATTTTTCCAAGCTTTATCCGCTTGAGAAAGAATATGTAAAACTATTGGAGGAAATCATTTATGGTAATACATAAAATAGAATACAGGCAAGCTACCACAGAAGATGCAGAACTATTGATTGATATTTACAATGCTTCATTTTACAGCGATTATCTGAGATATGGGGCGTGTCCGGGATACGGAAATACGAAAGAAATGATGGAAGAATCTATCATACAGCACCCG
>JAILHW010000007.1 GCA_024695605.1 Lachnospiraceae bacterium
TGCGCAGATGGGGATTGAACTTATTTCCGGCATGGCGGTAGGTATTGACGGGATTGCGCAGCGAGCGGCGCTTGAGGCAGGTGGGAAAGTAACCGCGGTGCTTGGCAGCGGTGTGGATGTCTGCTACCCGAAGGAAAACCGAGAACTCTATGAAACATTGCAACAAAAAGGCAGAATTATCAGTGAGTACATTCCTGGAACTGAACCGGTTGCGGGTAATTTTCCCCTGAGAAACCGGATCATCAGCGGCCTTGCAGATGCCGTGATCGTAGTGGAAGCTAAGGAAAGGAGCGGCACCATGATCACGGTGGACATGGCCCTGGAGCAGGGACGGGAAGTTTACATAATACCCGGAAGGCTGACAGATCCGCTGAGCGCTGGCTGTAACCGCCTGATTTCGCAGGGAGCCGAGATCATATGGAATCTTGGGGAGACGCTTGATATGATACGAAGCACAACTTTATGTAAACAATATGAAATTGGCGGAGATCAAACAGACCCATACAAAACGGTTGGAAATAAGAATGACGATTCTGAATTATGTAAACCGATCGAAGCACCCCAAAACGCAAAGTTATGTAAACAACATGAATCCGACATTCTAAAAACAGACGCATCACTATATGTCGTCCCACCCGGTTTATCCTACAGGCAGAAGACGATATGGGAGGCTTTGGATTTTGAACCGCGTACCTGCCAGGAAATATATGAAAGATTGATGGAACGCTCGGACATTCCTTTTTCGACCATGCAGCAGGAATTGTTGGAGATGGAACTGTATGGCCTGATCGGACAGGAAGGCGGGAGATTTTTTAGGAAGGGGGATTAGAATGGAACGATATTTTACGTTGCCATCGGATACAGAAGAATTTCAATATAGTTTTGAAGGTAAGCTGGATTTAGTCGGCTTCAGATTTACTTTTTTTTACTCGGTATTTCAACAAACGACAATTGTGACAATTTTTGGTGATTATCGTGAAGATGGGGTACAGGTGAAGAAAGAGTATGTATTGGAACCACAAGAGACAGATGCGGCGCATTTGATGTTTGAAGATGTCGATGGTGAGAATATTTACTTTTCTGTATGGAAAACAGAGAATGCTTATGTGATAAAGATGCAAGGGGAAAGTATGCGCAGACAGAAATTGAAGAGTTAGTATAATCACTTCACATTTCATCTGCAGAGTTGTATAATGAAAATCAATTCTGAAATCTGTAAATTGAACAAAGAGTTATAGATAAATGATAAGAAAGGGGTGCGAAAAATGCTGTCATTAAGACTAAGGGATGACCAGATAAAGGACGTTTTGAATCTGAATGAAGGATTTGAGATTAAAGTTGCTGAACTTGCTCATAATACCGTTGCATGGTACTATTATACAGTTAGAAATGCCATGGTTTTAAAACGCAAGATGAATATTGTAACAGGTGAAGAAGAGCATGTGGAAGAGTGTACGCTGCGGGAAGCGAGAAGCTTTATATATATGTATCATCGGAAAATGAGATTTCCGAGCTATTGTTATTACAAAATGATTCCGGCAAGCGTCGATACGGAAGTTCGATATAAAAAGGCTCCGATGACTGACGAAGAAGCTCTCGATGAAGAAAGCAGGAGACTTGGAATACTAAATCAAAGAGTACACAAGTATGCATGAATAAACAAGTATGCGTGAACGGATGTGAGTAGTTATATTCTTTTCACATTTACCGAAAATTCCCCTTTGCGTATAAGGGGATTTTATGGTAGTATATATGTATTCGGTTCGTGCGCCCAAAAAGCGTTTTTGTGTGCAAATTGGGTATAGAAATCGCCGGATCGGGGGATTTTGAGAAAAGAAAGTAGTTGGAAAGGGAGAGGTTACGTTTTATGGAAACATTAGAGGAGATCTTAACAGTCGGTTATAATGCCGGTGCGTCTGATGTGCATTTGACGGTAGGTGTGCCGCCGATCATGCGTCTGCATGGTCACCTGGTCAGGATGGACTTCCCGGTACTGATGCCGGAGGATACTCTGGAGCTTTGCCTGGATGTATTGAATCCCATGCAGAGAGAAAAATTCGAGGAAAGAGGCGAGTACGACCTTTCCGTAGCTTTTGCAGGTATTGGACGTTATCGTTGCAACGTATATAAACAGCGTGGTGCTATCGGTCTTGCACTTCGTACCATTACAGACGAGATCCCGGATCCCGAGAAACTGGGCGTTCCCAAGTCGATCGTAGATCTGTATACCAGAAAGAGAGGACTTGTACTGGTGACAGGACCGACCGGTTCCGGTAAGTCCACAACGCTGGCTTCCATTTTGAACAAAGCAAATGAGCACAGAGATGCTCATATCATTACACTCGAGGAGCCGATCGAGTACGCGCACAGACATAAGATGTCCATGGTAAACCAGCGTGAGATCGGTCAGGATACCCTTTCCTTTAACAACGGCCTTCGTGCCGCCCTCCGTGAGGACCCGGATATCATCCTCGTAGGTGAGATGCGTGACTTTGAGACTATTTCCATTGCAATTACCGCAGCCGAGACCGGACACCTTGTGTTCTCAACCCTGCATACCGTGGATGCCGCATCTACCGTCGATCGTATCATCGACGTATTCCCCGAGCATCAGCAGCAGCAGATCCGTGTACAGCTCTCGAACGTTATCGAGGCCATCATCTCCCAGACCCTGATCCCGAACATCACTGGTGACGGACGATGCGCGGCCTTCGAGGTTATGCATGCGACCTACGCTGTCCGCAACCTGATCCGTGAAGGAAAGAGCCACATGCTCGATTCCATTATCCAGACAGGTAAGAAGGAAGGCATGATGACGCTGGATGATTCGCTGATGGCCCTGTATCTGGCGAGGAAGATCTCCAAGGAGGACTGCATCCAGTATTCAAGGGATCCTGAGAAGATGAAGACGAAAGTATTCTAAGGGAATATCACTAAGGGAAAAGAAGGC
>JAILHW010000032.1 GCA_024695605.1 Lachnospiraceae bacterium
GATACCAAGGCCATCAGCCAGTTTATCCGAAAGGGCATTGCCGGAGAGGACATTGTATTAAAATCCGCGGGTGATCAGCTGTACAGCTATACCTATGTGGCGGATGCCGTCAGCGGTCTTTTGACGATCCTGCTTTGCGGAGAAAAGGGAGAGGCGTACAACATTGCAGATACCGCATCGGATCTGACGCTCAGGGAGCTGGCGGAGCTGATCGCTTCCTTTGCGGGCAAAAAAGTGGTGTTTGAGCTTCCGGATGATGTGGAAAGCGCAGGCTACAGCAAGGCGACAAAGGCCAGGCTGGATGGCAGTAAGCTAAGAGGTCTTGGCTGGAAGCCGTTTTATGAGATATCCGAAGGCATGCAGCGGACACTTCGGATCCTGAAGGATACAGAGCAGGGATAGTCAGCATACAGTAATAGTTAGCAAGGGGTAACAGTTTTGGCAAGTGAGAAGAAAAAAGCAGTGATCATCGGTGCCGGTCCGGCAGGATTGACGGCGGCCTATGAGCTGCTCAAGCGTTCATCGGAATATGAGGTTACGGTTTTAGAGGAGTCGGATGCCTTTGGAGGCATTTCCAAAACGGTGCAGTATCACGGCAACCGGATGGATATGGGAGGACACCGGTTTTTCTCCAAGGTTCCGAGGGTCAATGAATGGTGGGAGCAGATGATGCCCGCGCAGGGAGCACCGGCCATGGATTACAAAGTCCTTTCCAGAGATTCGTCCCTGTCAAAGGGCGGCCCGGATCCTGAGAAGCAGGACAGGGTCATGCTGATCCGTAACCGCTTAAGCAGGATCTATTTCAAATCCAGATTTTTCGATTATCCGATTTCCCTGAAATGGGAGACCATAAAAAATATGGGCTTTGGAACCACCTTCCTGGTGGGACTTAGCTATCTGAAGACCAAGCTTTGCAAGCGGGAGGAAAAGTCCCTGGAGGACTTTTATATCAACCGCTTCGGCAAAAAGCTTTACTCTATGTTTTTTGAAAACTATACGCAGAATCTTTGGGGAAGGCACCCGTCCCAGATCTCTCCCGAGTGGGGGGCGCAGCGCGCCAAGGGGCTTTCCATTACCGCGATCCTGAAGGATATGCTGGGTAAGCTCTTTCATATCAAGGGCCGCAAGGTGGAAACCTCTCTGATCGAGCAGTTTTACTATCCGAAGCTCGGACCCGGTCAGCTGTGGGAGATCACAGCCTCGGAGGTGGAAAAGCTGGGCGGCGCCATCCTGAAAAACAGCAAAGCCGTGGAAATCTATCGGGATCCTGACGGCAGGATCAGCGGTGTGGGATATGAAACAGACGGCACAGCCTGTAGATTGGATGCGGATCTTGTGATCTCCTCCATGCCGCTGAAAGACCTTGTCGGGGGAATGCAGCAGGTACCGGAGCAGATACAAAAGATCGCAGAGGGACTGCCTTACCGCGATTATATGACGGTGGGCGTTCTGGTAAAGAAGCTAAAGCTTCAAAACCGTACGAAGATCCCGACGCTGGGCGGTATCGTGCCGGATAACTGGGTGTATGTGCATGACAGATCGGTCCATATGGGAAGGTTCCAGATCTTTAACAACTGGTCGCCTTACATGGTAGCCGATCCTGAGCATACCGTGTGGATGGGACTGGAATATTTCTGCAACGAGGGCGATCGGATGTGGACCATGCCGGATGAGAAGTTTGCAAAGGCAGCGATCCGGGAGATGGTAAAGATCGGACTGATCGAAAAGGCGGAGGATGTGACAGACTTCCATGTGGAGCGGATCAAGAAGGCATATCCCGCCTACTTTGATACCTACGATCGGATCGATGAGCTGAGAGCGTTCTTGGATACGATCCCCAATCTGTACTGTGTGGGCCGTAACGGACAGCACCGGTACAACAACCTGGATCATTCCATGTGTACCTCCTTTGAGGCCGTGGATAATATCATTGCGGGGATCAGTACGAAAGAGAATCTGTGGAATGTGAATACAGAACAGGAATATCATGAAGGGAAGGCGTAGGGCCTTCCCTTTTTTGCGGTGTTGGTATGTTTTACACGGTGTCCGGCGGCAAAGACGCAGGTCAGGATGCTTTGGATTTCTTTTTCGAAAGGCCTGTAAAAAACGAGATACACAGATGCCACAAAAGCCCCAAAAGGATCGATAAAAAGAAGATCCCGATGCGGAAGGAAACGGACTTTGCCGTCAGAATCCCGGTGATCTCGCCCCAGTATTTGAAGATGTACAGATGCATCAGAAAGATCTCCAGGCTGGCTTTTCCGATGATCGTGAAGGGATACAGGAGCACCTGAGCATGTGCTTTGATGGCGGCAAAGCCTCTGCACAAAAGAAGGGACAGGGGAAGCGCCATGGGGATCAGCGCATGCCACCAAAGGCCATAATCCCAGAGCACATCAAAGCTTTGCGTTTTCAGGATGACAAAGTGAAGGCTGCCAAAAAGCAAACAGATCGCGGTGCAGATCCAAAAGGTTGCCCTGCGAAAAGGCTTAAGAAGCCCGGCAGAAATCCGATCAAAGATCCTGTCGATGCTCCTGTCAGGTAAGGCGCCATCCTGCTCTGTGGCAAATTTCACGCTGGCTGCATACATACCGATCAGAAAGGCCGGGATCCGGATAAAGGTGATCAAAAGATCGCGGTTTCCGAAATAGCTGTAGGAAGCGATCCAGCAGATTGCGCACATTGCCGCGCAGGTAGTTAGCTTATGCTTACTTTCCTTCAGGAAGGAGTAGGGGATCGGCGCGATCAGATAGTAGGCAAAGATGGTATAGACATACCAGTTCCCCTGGTTGCCGAGCTGCGCGCGAAAGCCCTGGAAGGTCAGAAAGCCGATGATCTCCTTGGGAGAAAAGGTCAGGCCAAACACCAGCCTGTCAATGATGATATGAAGTACCAAAAAGCTGCCCCAGACGGGAAGAAGCTTGAAAAGCCGTTTGAGAAAGTAATCCCGAATGGAGTTTTTTTCCAGGGAATGATAGATTCCGAAGCCGCTGAGCAAAAAGAAAATGTCCACGCTGATGTGGGCGGCCAGCTGGAGGAAGCGAAAGGGCTCCCGCTCTGCCACCAGTCCCAAAAGCATGGCATGGTTATACATCACCCAGAGGGTGGCAAGGCCCATCAGC
>JAILHW010000038.1 GCA_024695605.1 Lachnospiraceae bacterium
ATCGTTGACATCCACAGGGGAAAAAGATAAAATAAGAAAGGCTTTGCACAGGGCCTTTCTTATTTTTGTGCAAAGAACAGCTTTTGGAAGGAGACAAAAAAGCAAATGCGGTACAATTTTAAAGCGATCGAACAAAAATGGCAGAAGGAGTGGGAGGATGCCGGGATCTTTCACGGCGTGGACGGCTCCGACAAACCCAAATTTTACGGGCTGGTAGAATTTCCCTATCCCTCGGGAGCGGGTATGCATGTGGGGCATATCAAGGCCTACTCCAGCATTGAGGTAGTAGCCAGAAAGAGAAGAATGCAGGGCTACAACGTACTGTTTCCCATCGGGTTTGATGCCTTCGGTCTTCCCACAGAGAACTATGCGGTCAAGACCAATACCCATCCGAGGATCATTACAGATACCAATATCAAGCGCTTTTCCGAACAGCTAAAGAGCGTAGGCTTTTCCTTTGACTGGGACAGAGTAGTGGATACCACGGATGAGGACTACTATAAATGGACCCAGTGGATCTTTTTGAAAATGTTTGAAAAGGGCCTGGTATTTCGGGACAATGCGCTCGTGAACTACTGCCCGCATTGCAAGGTGGTGCTCTCTAACGAGGACTCCCAGGGCGGAAAATGTGATATCTGTCACAGCGATGTTATTCAGAAGCCCAAGACCGTATGGTATCTGAAGATCACGGAGTATGCGGACAAGCTTTTGCAGGGACTTGCCGATGTGGATTATCCGGAGAATGTAAAGCTGCAGCAGGAGAACTGGATTGGAAAGTCCACAGGCGCATTTGTGGATTTTACGCTGGAGGGCATTGATGAAAAGCTCCAGATCTATACCACCAGACCGGATACCCTGTTCGGTGTGACCTTCATGGTCATCGCACCGGAGCATCCGTTGATCGATCAGTACAAAGACCGCATCGCCAACATGGATGCCATCGAAGCCTATCGCCTGGAATGTGCGAAGAAGACCGAGTTTGAGAGAACCCAGCTGGTCAAGGACAAAACCGGTGTCTGCATCGACGGGATCAAGGCGGTCAATCCGCTCAACGGAAAGAGCATTCCCATCTTCATTGCGGATTACGTTATGATGGGCTACGGTACCGGCGCGATCATGGCGGTTCCGGCGCATGATCAGAGAGACTATGATTTTGCAAAGAAGTTCGGCGTGGATATCATCGAGGTGATCAAGGGCGGCGATATTTCCAAGGAAGCCTATACCGGTGACGGCGAGATGGTCAACTCCGACTTTTTGAACGGCTTTACCAATAAAAAGGATTCCATTGCCAAAGTGATCGAGGTACTCGCCGAGCGCGGGATTGGTCAGAAGGGCGTACAGTTTAAGATGAAGGACTGGGCGTTTAACAGACAGCGCTATTGGGGAGAGCCGATCCCCCTGATCCATTGTCCTTCCTGCGGGATCGTTCCCGTGCCGTACAATGAGCTTCCGCTGGTGCTTCCCCAGGTAGAGCAATTTGAGCCCGGAGAGGACGGAGAATCACCGCTTGCCAAGATCGACAGCTATGTGAATTGCAAGTGTCCCAAGTGCGGCGGCGATGCCAAACGTGAGACGGACACCATGCCTCAGTGGGCAGGTTCCTCCTGGTACTTCCTTCGGTATGTAGATCCCAAGAACACCGAAGAATTCGCCTCCATGGACAAGCTCAATTACTGGATGCCTGTTGACTGGTATAACGGCGGTATGGAGCATGTTACCAGACATATGATCTACTCCAGATTCTGGCATCACTTCCTCTATGATGAGGGCCTGGTAAATACCCCGGAGCCTTATGCTAAGAGAACCATTCAGGGACTGATCCTCGGACCTGACGGAGATAAGATGTCCAAGTCCAAAGGAAACGTTGTGGATCCGCTGGATATTGTCAATGAGCTCGGTGCCGATACCCTCCGTGTTTATGTGCTCTTTATGGGAGATTACGGCGCAGCAACGCCCTGGAACGATTCTTCCGTGAGAGGCTGTAAGAGATTTCTGGAAAGAGTGGCCTCCCTTGAGGAGATTCTGGTGGACGGCGAAGAGACCAAGGGCTTGACCGTGGCACTTCACAAGACCATCAAGAAGGTATCCTCCGATATTGAGGAGACCAAGTTCAATACAGCCATTGCAGCCCTTATGACCCTCATCAATACCATTGCAAAAGAGGGCAAGCTGACAAAGAGCGAGCTGGAGATATTCTTAAAGCTTTTGGCACCCTTTGCACCGCACCTTTGCGAGGAAATGTGGCATAATCTGGGACATGAGGACTTTATCGCCCTTGCACCCTGGCCGGAGTATGATGAGGCCAAGACCGTTGAGGATACTATCGAGGTCGGTGTTCAGGTAAACGGAAAGCTCAAGAACACCGTTGCCATTCCGTTTAACGGAGAAAAGGATGCCGTCCTTGCCATCGCCAAGGCGGATGAAAAGGTCGCGGCAGCCCTTGCCGGAAAGGATCTGGTAAAGGAGATCTACGTACCCAATAAGATCATCAACTTTGTAGTAAAAGGCTGATCAAAAAAACAGAAAAAGGATTGCACTTTGGCAATCCTTTTTGCAACCGAAAGAAGGCTGTCAGACTATTCCATACAAAAGACAAAAAACATACGGATCAGTCAACAGTATGGATAAGGAGAAAAAACTATGGATCCCATTAAAATCTTCGGAAGTAAAGAAAAAGCAGAGGAGGCATATAAGCTCCTGCCTCCCGTAATGCAGGGAAAAGACAAGGACAATACATTAACGAATCTGTTTCTGGCATTTATCGTGGCAGAACAGGGCGTATCTGCGGCCGAGGCAAATGCAGCCGATCAGATGGAACCTGAAAAGGTGACTGCTCTTGGAAAACAGTTTTTTACAGCCCTTGGCAATCATACACAGGATCAGGCCTGGTATCAGAAGATCTTTGA
This sequence comes from Lachnospiraceae bacterium, assembly GCA_024695605.1. Classification (GTDB taxonomy): domain Bacteria; phylum Bacillota; class Clostridia; order Lachnospirales; family Lachnospiraceae; genus RGIG7926. The sequence continues at coordinate 2,907 of JAILHW010000038.1, forward strand.
GGATTCCGCAAAGAAGGCACAGGCGGAGAAAACGCCCCTTTCCTGCCTTCAGGTGCTGGCTTCCTTTGATATTTTTGAAGCCCTTGGCGGCGAGTACAAGGTCATAAAGGAAGATAAGAAGGCTGAGAAAAAAGCTGAAAAGAAAGCTGAAAAGAAGGACGTAAAGAAAGAAGAGCCGAAGATAGAGGAGCCTGTGCAGCCCGCAGGTAACCGTATCCAGAATGAGATCAACAAAGCCGGAAAGGCTGTGGAGGACCGCGTCCGCAACATTCAGGATGATGCTGTAAGAAAGCAGTATGCAGCTACTTTCCTGGGCGACTGCGTCATGAATATGAAATCCGAGCTGGAAGGCTTTGAGGCAAGAATGATCAAGAGCCAGAAAAATCCGGATGCCAATTTCGGAAACGGAAAGGAAGGCAGTTCAAACTATCAGACCTTCTGCAAAAAGCTGGATGAAAAACTCGGCGTCCTTGCTGACCCCAAGAGCAACATCAACCAGATTGAAGCGGCCTATGCGGACCTGAAAAAGGATTGCGCTACGTTTTTGAAGAATACCAAACCCTTTGATTCCCTGAATAAGGCAGAGCGTCAGGCCTATATTGCGGCCACCAATCTGCAGGATCGCATCGATAACAACCTGAAGATCCTGGATGCGGGAATAAAGATGGTGGGCTTTGCTTTTTCCAATGTACATAACCAGATGGCAGACCGGAATCTTGCCGGCGTAATGACTGTTGAAACCATCCGCGAAACCAGCAGGCAGATGGAAAAGATCATCGTTGCGGATAATGACCAGGAGAAGAACAAACTCATCGAGCGCGGAAAACAGGAGTTTGCCCTGCTGCAGGATCGGTTTAACAGATATACACTCCTCATGAATATGGAAAAGAGCAGGGGAGATAAGGATATCAACCTCGGAGAGGATATGAACGCCAGAACCACTGTGAAGGATTTTGCGGAAGATTATCTTCGAAACAAGTATAATGATATGCTCCTTGATAAAACTGCCCGTTACGGTTTTGATGACATGGTGGATCTTTCCATTAAAACAAAACCTGAGTTTCTGAAGATCGAAGCAAAGGAGCTCTCTGAAAATCCTGTATTTAAGAGCCTTGTGGAGCAGGTTCTCAATAACAATAAGGCTGTTGGTAAAGTCGGGATGATAAGCAGCAAGTGGAGGATGGTAACGCAAAGTGAGAAAATGATGCAGAACGCGGCTATGAAACAGTCTCTTGCGTATGCTGATTATGATACCATGAACGCCAATATCTCCGATATGAAGTCCAAAAAGAATGATCCTGAGGTTGACGGTATCAATCCCGGATATAATAAGCTTGCAGATATGGTAATGACCCAGATGCTGGCTGATCCGAAGCATCAGATGATCAGACAGGCCATTTCCGCACAGATTTCCAATGATGCAAAGAAACTGTTTGGCGAACAGGTTAAGGATCCCTTTGCAAATCTGGATAAGCTTGTTACCAAAAGCCCCCTTGCGAATCAGATGTGGACGGAGGTTTACTCAAAGCTTGAATCCATGAAGATCCTGGATAAGCCCCAGGCGGACATCTCAAAGATGGTGATGGACGGATCTTTGCATCAGAAGATTGAAAAGAGCCTCGGGAAATCCGACAGACAGGAAGTAAAGCAATCCTTTACAAAGCAGAAGGAATCCAAGTTCGCCCTGTAAGGGTATCGGAGTATGGCTGATAAAAGAAGCAAGACAAAAAAGATCGCAACCCTTTCCCTGATGGCGGTACTGTCCATGATGCTGTCCTACCTGGATGCGATCATCATCGCACCGGTAGGGATCCTGGGATTTAAGTTAGGACTTGCTAACCTTTTGATCCTTTGGGTGCTGTACGCCTTCGGATGGAAGGAAGCCCTTTTGGTAAATCTGGTAAGGATCCTGCTTTCGGCCATGCTCTTTACAAATCCCATGGCGCTGGCCTTCTCCCTGATCGGAGGAGCCTTTGCCTTTACGGCTATGTGTGCGGGAAAAAGGAGTGGGCTGCTTCCTGTCACCGGGATCGGGATTTTGGGAGGCGTATTTCATAATGCTGGCCAAAGCCTGGCGGCAGCATTTTTCTTCTCGGCTTATGCCGTAAGAAGCTACCTGCCGATCCTGCTGGTTTTGGGACTGATCACCGGAGCATGCAACGGTATATTGGCGGGCATTCTTCATAAAAGAGTTAGCAGATACCTGACGGGGAAACAAACAAAAATATGATATAGAGAGGAACAGCATATGTTCGGATATGTAAGGGGAATGCTGGCCGAGATCGAAGAGGGTGCCGTGACCGTAGATGTTCACGGACTCGGAATGAAGATCCTGGTGGGCAGCAGCCTGATCGGAGCCATGCCTGCGCTCGGCAGCGAGGTGAAGATCTACACCTATACCTATGTGAAGGAGGATGCTTTCCAGCTAATCGGATTTGCATCCAAGGAAGAATTGGAACTGTTCAAAAAACTGATCACAGTCAGCGGCGTCGGGCCCAAAGCGGGCGTGGCGCTTTTGTCGTCTCTGGATGCATCAGAGGTACGCTTTGCGATCTACTCGGCGGATATCAAAACCTTATCCAAAGTGCCGGGGATCGGCAAAAAGACTGCTGAAAGACTGATCCTGGAGCTAAAGGACAAGGTATCGCTGGATATCCCTTCCGGGGCAGAGGGCATTTCCCTGCTGGCAGGAAGCGATCCCGTCGGTGCGGCAGAGATGATGACCAATCAGAAGGACGCTGTCGAAGCCCTTGTGGCACTCGGATACAGCGCAACCGAGGCCGCCCGCGCCGTTCGCGAGTGCAGGCCGGATGAGACCATGAGCGCGGACGACATCCTGAAGAAGTCGCTGCCGTATCTCTTGTAAATAAATACAATGAGCGCACGGCGTAGGCAGATGATTTGACCGCGATTTACGGACTCGCAGCGAAGCGGCGAGTCGTATTCGGAGCGCAGCAAATGATCTGCGCAGCCGATAAGCGGAGCAGGATACAGTTCGGAGCGCGAGGCGAAAGCAAGGATATTTGACCGCGATTTACGGGCCGAGCCGGAAGGGCGAGGCCGTATTCGGAGCGCAGCAAATATCCTTGCGAGCCGGGAGCGGAGCTGGATACATCTAGGAGCGCTCGGCGTAGGCAGATGATTCGACCGCAATTTACGGACTCGCAGCGAAGCAGCGAGTCGTATTCGGAGCGCAGCGAATGATCTGCGCAGCCGAAAAGCGGAGTATAACTAAGATATAAAAGGAGGATCCACGATTGGCATCCCGAATCATTGAGACAAATCTTACGAACGAGGACATCCCCGTAGAGGAGACCCTGCGGCCTCAGCTCCTTGCGGACTACATCGGCCAGAAGAAAGCCAAGGAGACCCTGAAGATCTACATCGACGCAGCCAGACAGCGCGGCGATGCGCTGGACCATGTTCTTTTGTATGGACCTCCGGGACTTGGAAAGACCACCCTGGCCGGCATCATCGCCAACGAAATGGGCACCCACATCAAGGTCACCAGCGGCCCGGCGATTGAAAAGCCCGGAGAAATGGCGGCCATCCTCAATTCCCTGGCAGAAGGGGACGTACTCTTCGTGGATGAGATCCACAGACTCAACCGCCAGGTGGAAGAGGTGCTGTATCCCGCCATGGAGGATTACGCCATTGATATTATGATCGGAAAGGGCCAGGGAGCAAGATCCGTAAGACTCGAGCTACCGCACTTTACCCTGGTTGGTGCAACCACCAGAGCAGGCCTTTTGACCGCGCCCCTGAGAGACCGCTTCGGCGTCATCCATAAGCTGGAGTTTTACATCGTGGATGAGCTGGCAACCATCATTGAGCACTCCGCAGGAGTTTTGAAAGTGGAGATCGACCCCGAAGGAGCCTTCGAGCTTGCCAGAAGAAGCCGCGGAACACCCCGCCTTGCCAACAGGATCTTAAAGCGTGTGAGAGACTTTGCACAGGTAAAATACGACGGCGTTATTACTTTGGATGTGGCAAGAACTGCTTTGGACCTCCTGGATGTGGATAAGCTGGGCCTTGACCATGTGGATCAAAACCTCATGCTCACCATGATCGATAAATTCGGCGGCGGTCCCGTAGGACTGGATACTCTGGCAGCTGCAACGGGAGAGGATGCTGGCACCATCGAGGATGTCTATGAACCCTACCTGATCCTGAACGGCCTCATTAACCGGACCCCCAGGGGAAGAGTGGTAACGCCCCTCGGATATGCACATTTTCACAAACAGATGCCGCAGTAAAGCAGCAAAGCGATACACTAGATATGGTATTTTTTCTTGCGTTTTGAGGAAAATGTTGTATAATGTGATATTAGGGACTAACCTGCAAAGTGAAGAAAAGGGAGTTTAGTATGGAAGCCAAAACAGATACCGAGGTGTTGATCCGCGGAAGAGTCTATACCCTCAGCGGCTATGAAAGCGAGGAATACCTGCAGAAGGTAGCTCTTTATATCAATAACAAATATGCGGAATACACCAAGAACGATTCGTTTAATCATCAGAGCAGCGATACCCAGTCGGTGCTTTTGGAGCTGAATATCGCGGATGATTATTTCAAGGCCAAGAAGCAGATCGCTCTGTTAGAAGAGGCTTTGGCGAAAAAAGAACAGGAAATGACGGATCTGAAGCACGATCTCATCGATCTGCAGATCCGCAGCGAAGCGAAGTAAAGCGATCGGGGCGTTTATGACAGAACTACTTGCACCGGCAGGCAATATGGATTGTTTCAATGCTGCCATAAGCGGCGGAGCAGATGCGATCTACTTAGGCGGCGATCAGTACGGCGCCCGTGCTTTTGCGGACAATTTTTCCACTGCGGAGCTGATCCGGGCGATCAGACTTTCGCATCTGTATCATAAAAAACTTTATCTTACGGTAAATACACTTGTCAGGGAGCAGGAACTGGACTTGCTTCCTGCTTTTTTGAGACCATTTTACGAGGAAGGTCTGGACGGCGTGATCGTAGCGGATCTGGGAGTGATCTCACTTCTTCACGACATCTATCCCGACCTTGAGCTGCACGCCAGCACCCAGATGACTTTGACAGGCCCCAAGGCCTTGAAGCTTTTGGAAAAAGAGGGCGTCAGTCGCGTGGTACCTGCAAGGGAGCTTTCCCTACAGGAGCTTCGGACGCTGAGGGAGTCCACAGAGCTGGAGCTGGAGGTCTTTATCCATGGAGCCATGTGCTATGCCTATTCCGGGCAGTGCCTGTTTTCCTCCATGCTGGGTTCAAGAAGCGGAAACCGCGGCCGCTGCGGCGGTCCCTGCAGATTACCCTACGATTGTTATCTGGGCGATCAGCGTCTGAATGACAGCGGCTCCATGTATCAGCTGTCCCTGAAGGATCTGTGTGCGCTTCCCATGCTCGGAGACCTGATGGAGCTGGGGATCGACTCCTTCAAGATCGAAGGAAGAATGAAATCCCCGGAATATGTATATTCGGTGACATCCCTCTATCGCAGGTATATGGACGAATATGCCGAAAAGGAGGAGATCAAGGTCGATCCGAAGGATCTTCTCTTTTTGCAGACCCGCTTTAACCGCGGCGGGATGGAAACAGGGTATCTGAAACGTCATAACGGACGGGATATGGTGCTGCTTTCCAGATCTGGTTATCAGGGAAGCAGGCAGGAGGACGGAGCAAAAACCGTTACGGCGCAGGCAAGTGCCAATGCAAATGCCAATACCGCTGCCGCGGAAAATGAGAACGCAGCAGCCCTGACTCCGGAAAAGATCCCGATTTCGGGACGGCTAAACCTGACCCTTGGGGGAGAGATTGAGCTTGCCTTGTTTGTATCCGGCAGGCAGAATGTGTTTGAAGCCTCTGCCAAAGCAGGCCCCCTGGAGACGGCACAGAGCCATCCTTCCACAAAAGAGCAGATCGAGACATCCGTAAAAAAGCTGGGCAATACACCCTTTTCGCTGTCCGAGCTGCTGATCGATTACAGAGAGAGGGAGGGCGCAGACTTTGCACCCTTTGATGAAAACGAGCACCGGATCTTTTTGCCGGTAAAGCTTTTAAATGACCTTCGAAGAGAGGCCGCCGCACAGTTAGAGGAGCGGATCCTTGCAACCTTTCAAAGAAAGGCATCCCAAAAGGCCCTGGACAAAGAGTCCGAGGGACGGGCGAAGACCTATCCGAAGCCGCCTTCGGCAAAAAGTGCGGATACCTATGTGATCGGTGTCCGGACGATTGAACAGCTGCGGGCAATTCCGGTTGCCTATGCTGACAGGCTGCGCGGCCTGTTTATATCCTATGATCTTTTGCGGGTCAGGGGACTTTTGCGGGCTGTAATGGATGAGGTGGAGCGCCTGAAGGAGGCAGCTCCGGATCTGAAGGCCTTTTGCCGCCTGCCTGCAGTAACCAGAAACAGTGTCACCCTGGAACTTGAGAAATTTCTCAAGGACCCCGTGATCCAGTCGCTGGACGGAATGGTCTGCGGATCCATAGAGGCGGTTGCAACGCTTTTGGAAGCAGGATATGAAAAGCAGATCCTGTCGGATGCAGGGCTGTATCTGTTTCAGTCACAGACGCTTTCGGTACACGAAGGCTGGGGCATCACGATGCATGTTCTTCCCTATGAGCTGCAAAAGCAAGAGGCAGGGCTCCTCTGCGCAGATGCTAAGGCCAAAGGACACAGCACGATCCTGACGGTTTACGGGCATATTCCCGTGATGACAAGCGCGGGCTGTCTTGCCAATACCAACAAACGGTGTATGATGGAGTACCCTTCAGCAGCCGGGAAGCACAAGGCCGCGGGAGAGCGCTTTTTCCTGGTGGACCGGATGCACAAATCGTTTCCGGTGCTGCTGCACTGCGACCGGTGTGAGAATACCATTTACAATACGGTGCCGCTGTCCCTGCACAAGGACAAAGATGCCGTATCGGCTGTGGGAGCGGATCTTTTGCTGCTTTCCTTTACGGTGGAAACTGGCGCCGAGACGGAGCAGATCGCGGCTTACTTTATGGGGGCCGGGAAGACATCGCTTCCTGTGTATCTGAAGAATTTTACGAGAGGACACTTTTTAAAAGGTGTAGAATAAGAGCTTATGGCACATGTGATTTCGGATCTTTCCAAATATGTGATCACGGCGTTTATGCTGATCTATACCCTGGAATGCTTTCTGATCCTGCTTCGAAAGGAGGACGATACCAGGAGCGGGATCTATATCCGCCAGGTGATCTGTATGTTTATGGTCCATTTTCTGGGCTTTGCCGCGATCTGCCTGGAGACAGGGGATCCCGGCTATATCATCTTTTACGGCTTTCAGGAGATTCTGCTGTTTGCGACCATCGCGCTGTACCGGGTGCTGTATCCCGAGGCGGACCGTTTGATCGTCAACAATATGTGTATGCTCCTGTCAGTCAGTTTCGTGATCCTGACCCGGATCTCCTTTGAAAAATCCACCAGGCAGTTCATCATCGTGGCCTTTTCGCTGGTGATCGGTCTGTTTATCCCGAGCCTGATCAAACGGCTGGTTTTTTTGCCGTACCTGACCTGGGTGTACGGGGCGCTGGGGCTTTTGGCCCTGACGATCGTGTTTATCCTCGGCGCGGTGACCAACGGATCGAACATCTCCTATACGGTGGGCGGCGTGACCTTCCAGCCCTCGGAGTTTGTAAAGCTGTTGTTTGTGTTCTTCGTGGCGGGTATGATGGCCAAGTCCACGGAGTTTAAGCAGGTTTTTTTGTCGGCCCTTTGTGCGGCGCTTCATGTGCTGGTGCTGGTGCTTTCCAGAGACCTTGGATCTGCGGTGATCTTCTTTGTGGTCTATCTGTTTATGATCTTTATCGCCACGCACAATTATTTTTATCTGGCTGCGGGGCTGTTATCGGGAGCCATTGCATCGGTTGTGGGCTACCAGCTCTTTTCCCATGTGCGGGTGCGTGTGACGGCATGGCTCGATCCCTGGACGAATATTGACAATGCGGGCTATCAGGTGACCCAGTCCCTGTTTGCCATCGGTACCGGCGGATGGTTCGGAATGGGGATCTATCAGGGCAATCCCAAGGCCATTCCTTATGTGGAAAAGGATTCCGTCTTTTCGGCGGTGGCAGAGGAGATGGGCGTTCTGTTTTCCATCTTTCTGATCCTGGTGTGCCTTTCCACCTTTTTGATGTGTATGAAGCTGGCAGGCAGGATCGCAGAGGATTTCTACCGGCATATTGCCATCGGACTGAGCGTGACCTATATCTTTCAGGTCTTTTTGACCATCGGCGGCGGTACCAGGCTCATCCCCCTTACGGGTGTGACTTTGCCCCTGGTAAGCTACGGCGGAAGCAGTGTGCTATCCACGATCCTGCTGTTTTCCGTGATCCAGGGCCTGTACGGCATCCGGAACCAGGAACGATTGTACGAGGAATATGAAGAAGATGAAGAGGAATAAAAAACAGGAAGCCGCAGAGCTTTCCGTAAGTAAGATCAAAGTCAGACGCTTTGAGATCATATTGACGAGCCTGTTTTTCTCGGCACTGATCCTTGTAATGATCGCAAATATCGTGCTGTATATGAAAAACGATTCCCAGGAAGCCATCAACAACACCTACAATCCCAGGCAGGAGCT
>JAILHW010000051.1 GCA_024695605.1 Lachnospiraceae bacterium
GCCGATTGGAGAAAACGGACAGGTTAAGACGGATGCCGAAAAAATACAGGATACCATGCAGCTGCAGAGCAATGAGTATGACAAAGCATGGCTCTATCTGCAAAGCCGTGCGCTTTCGGAAATGATGGAGGATGTGGGAGCTATTTCGGAAGAGGAAAAGGCAGAGCTTGAAAATGATCCTACCCTGATGCTTTCGGAAAAGCCGAATCCCCACAGAAATATCCAGGCGGGAATGCGTCCGCGCAACTAAACTTTCCTTGCAATTTGCCGATAATTTTAGTAGAATTGTAGTAGTAGCAGTGAGTGTATGGAGGTAGGATATGGGAATCGGTGCGATTACAGCATTCAGACCCTATATTTATAACACCAATACCTTATCCGCAAACAGTTTGAATCCCATCTCGGCTATCGAAGACGAGGATCTGACCGAGAGCAGAATGGATGTCAGCAGTTTGCAGAAGGCGTATTCGGAAACGGTTAATCCCTTAAAACGGGGTGAAAGTTCCGATTACCAGGGTATGGTGGACATGCAGATGGCAGTTTCCGCCCAGAAGGCGGCAATGCTGTTTGGTGATATGTCTGTATTTGCTTAAAGAATGTATCGTACATAAGAATAATTGAAAGCTCCGGCGTTTTGCCGGAGCTTTTTTATCGGTTTTTGATCTCGATACGGTCCAGGATCCCCTGTACGCCGACATTTTGATGCGTCAGATACATTCTGGTCACATCTTCGATCAATCGGGGATCGGCCCCGGTCTTTCTTTGGATCTTTTCCATAGAATAGCGTTTATCGATGCCGCGCATGATCCTGGAGACCAGAAGGTAGAGGTTGTGGTCATCTTTTGCAGGATGTGCATCAGCCGTACCTGTCGTATTCTCCGGAGGTAAGCTATTCGCTCTATCGTCTCTCGTATCCACGTTAACAGTTGTATCCTCCGGCGGCACGGTTTTTTGTGAGCCGCAAAAATAAGGCCGGGCATGGCCGTAGTAAATGGCACCTGGACGCCGGGACAAAAGCGCCTCCCAGCTGCCCTCAATCTGCGTGCCCTGATGCAGTGGCAATTCATAGAGGGGATTCAGATCTCCCACAAAGCATTCCCCGCTATCCAGACATAGAGAGATGCTGTCATCGCTGTGTCCGGGGGTGGAAAGTAGCTCGCCTTCAAATCCCAGAGTGCTTAAAAAGTCCCTGCTCTGCGTAGGGGAGAGAATGCGGACTGCGTCATCTCTGATGGGGACAAAGGAAAGGGTCGGATCCTTGGCAAAGATACTGTCAGAGGCGTGCAAAAAAGAGGCTTGCATATCCAATATTACGATCTGAGGCCCGAGATCTGCGATCTGCTGGGCGATTCCCATATGATCGGGATGGAAGTGAGAGATGAAAAGCGCGTCAATGGACTGCACAGAGATCTTCAGTGAGCCTGCCTCCCGCAAAAAGGCGTCAAAAGTGCCGGCCCATCCGGTATCAAAGAGGATGCGGCCGAGGTCACTTTCCAAAAGATAGGTATTGGTTTTGCAATAGTGCAGTTGATACAGGTTCATAGCAATGTCCTTTCCGTAACTATCATAAGACGCCGCAGGGAGAAAAACAACAAAATAGAGTAAAACGGGGTAAAAAACAGGATGAAAAGGCAGTAATAAAGATTGTCTGCAGTCTCTGAGTCTGCTAAAATCAAGAAAAAGAGCGATCAGACGGGATACAAGGAAGGAGGGAGCGAGTATGAAAACAAAGAAAAAGGAAAAGGGAAAGGAAAACCTGGAGCAGAAGCTGGCGCAGGAGCGTACAAGCCTGTCCTATGAGAGGACCAATCTCTCTGTACTTCGGACCAATCTGTCCTTCCAAAACTCCAAGCTTTCCGTGGAACAGACCCATCTGTCCTTCCTGCGGACAGTTGTATCGCTGGTGGGTTCCGCAGCTACCATCTATAAAGGACTTCCGGCCATCGGCGTTTCAGCCACCTTCAGTACGATCCTGTCACTGTTTCTGTTGGCGGCAGCCGTATATTTCTTTGTGAAGGACAGGCTGACTTATCCGAGGCTGAAGAAAGAGATCGAACGGATGGAAGAGGAGAAGGAAGAGATGATCCGCAGTTCTATGCTGGCTGAACATGCGATGACGGCAGAGAGCCAGATTTCCGCCGAAAGGAAAAAGAAAGAAGAGGATAGCGAAGAAGGATAAGAAAACTTAATACAGAGTCATAAAAATTTTGAATGCGAAGTCGAAATCCGGCTTCGCATTTTTGATGCTCAATTTTCGGATGGAATTCTGATGGGGATCGGAGAGGCCGATTTTACGGTCTCTCCGTTTTTTTGTTTTTTTTGATGAAAAATCAGCTGCATTTCGCAACTGTTTCGACAGCAGGGGCCTCCGAAGACTTCGCAGAAGCTTCAGGTCCCATCCGGAGCGCAGTCTGCTCTGGCCTTCCAACCGCCTCTCCTTGTTTTTTTTTGTATTTTGGGCGCGGCTCATCACCGGATTGCATCCAATAAACCAGAACAAATAAAACAAATATAATGAATATAGCAAATAGAACATATAGTACAATCATTTTTGCGATATCGAACAAATGTACGGATACAAAATATAGAATTACAGCAGATATTATAACTATTATGATAATTTAAGGCAAAATTGTATATCGGATGATACATAACAAAGAAAAGCCAATTTGCTTCACATAACATTGGATGACATAAGCTGAAATAACTGATATCATTTCAGTCAATAAAGGGCCAAAATACAAGATATTGACAAGCCGGAGTCCATAATCAGGGATTTATGTTTTCAGGAGAACCACAAGATTTTGTGGACCGAAAAGATCGGATCAAGAAAGAGTTTCTAAGACAGAGAAAACAATAACATTAGATATGGTAAATGAAAAATGTGATAAATACAGGAAATTTGAAAAAGTGACACTGAAAAAACGTCACTGACGTCAGTTTCTTATGCAGGAGAGTCAATTACCAGATATAGAAAAATAACACAAAGACATTTATTGATAGTTAACATAATATATCGAAAATTGGTTTGATAACATGCTGTATTGCAAAAAGAGCGAAAAATCGAGTTTGATAACGGCACTACCAGATATAGGGGTAAAATAATTATGTAAACCATTAAATAACAGCGGCAAGTAAAATAGATTACATGTGCAATATAAAGAGCGGAGGGGCGGAATATAAATAACGCACACAATGACGAAAAGTCTTCGAAATCGGTTGAAAAGAATGCTTTCTTTGTATAAAATGGAAGCGCTAAGTCATTGAATCTGAACGGAGGTCTGAATATGTCATTGGTTAAGCGTATCTATGTGGAAAAGAAGCCTGATTATGCAGGCGCAGCAGCAGCGCTGACGGAGGATCTGAAGAGCTACCTGAAAGTAGAGGGGCTTGAAAAGGTCCGGATCCTGATCCGCTATGATGTGGAAAACATTTCGGAGGAGGTCTTTGAGAAGGCGTGCAAGTCGGTTTTTTCGGAACCGCCTGTGGATGATCTCTATCCCGAGACGATCCCGGCAAAGGAAGGAGACCGAAGTTTCTCGGTGGAATACCTTCCCGGCCAGTTTGATCAGAGAGCCGATTCCGCTGTGCAATGTGTGCAGTTTTTGAAAGAGGATGAAGAACCGGTAATAAAAACGGCCGTTACTTATATTCTGGAGGGCAGTATTTCAGATGCAGACTTTGAGAAGATCAAGAGCTATTGCATCAATCCGGTTGATTCGAGAGAAACCGGAGAGGTAAAACCCGAGACCCTCATCGATGTGTACCCGGAGCCGGAGGATGTGAAGATCCTGGATGGCTTCTGCGGAATGGAAGAGTCTTCCCTGAAGAGTCTTTACGATTCTCTCGGACTTGCAATGACATTTAAGGATTTTCAGCATATACAGAACTATTTCAATAAAGAAGAAAGCAGGGATCCTTCCATGACAGAGATCAAGGTTCTGGATACCTACTGGTCCGATCACTGCAGACACACCACATTCTCCACGGAACTGAAGGAAGTAACCTTTGACGATGGCTTCTATAAAGACAGAATGCTGGAAACCTACAATACCTATCTGGATGCCAGATCCGTACTGTATAAAGGAAGAGATGATAAATTCATCTGCCTCATGGATCTAGCGCTGATGGGTATGAAGAAACTGCGCAGCGAAGGAAAGCTTCAGGATATGGAAGAGTCGGATGAGATCAATGCCTGCTCCGTTGTGGTTCCGGTAGAGATTGACGGACAGACAGAGGAGTGGCTGATCTTCTTTAAGAATGAGACCCACAATCATCCCACTGAGATCGAACCCTTCGGTGGGGCGGCAACCTGCCTGGGCGGCGCCATCCGTGATCCCCTTTCGGGAAGAGGTTATGTATATCAGGCTATGCGTGTGACGGGAGCTGCTGATCCTACAGTGGCAGCAGATCAGACGCTGGCAGGAAAGCTTCCCCAGAAAAAGCTGGTAAAAGGAGCTGCCAACGGTTATTCTTCCTATGGTAACCAGATCGGACTGGCAACAGGCTACGTCAAAGAGATCTATCATCCGGATTATGTGGCAAAGAGAATGGAGATCGGTGCCGTTATGGGTGCCGCTCCCAGAAAGAATGTCATTCGCGGCAATTCGGACCCCGGAGATGTGATCATCCTTCTGGGTGGCAGAACCGGACGCGACGGCTGCGGAGGTGCAACGGGTTCCTCCAAGGTGCATACCACCAGCTCCATCGAGACCTGTGGCGCAGAGGTGCAGAAAGGAAATGCGCCTACCGAAAGAAAGCTGCAGAGACTGTTCAGGCGGGAAGAGGTCAGCAAACTGATCAAAAAATGTAATGATTTCGGTGCAGGCGGTGTATCCGTTGCCATCGGAGAACTGGCACCGGGACTGCATATCGAACTGGATAAGGTACCGAAAAAATATGCGGGCCTTGATGGTACGGAGCTTGCGATCTCCGAATCCCAGGAGAGAATGGCAGTGGTCATCGATCCCAAGGATGAAGAGGCATTCCTTCAATATGCGCATGAGGAGAATCTCGAGGCGACCAAGGTTGCCGTTGTCACGAAGGAGCCCCGACTGGTGCTGCTTTGGAGAGGAAAAGAGATCGTCAATCTGTCCAGAGCCTTTTTGGATACCAACGGTGCACATCAGGAAACCTCGGTAGAGGTGGATATGCCGGATGAAAAAGAGGATTATTTAAAGAAAATCGCCCTGCAGAGCGTTGCAGAAAAGCTTCAAAGCGGCGATGTAAAGGGCGCTATGCAGGATACGCTGTCCGATCTGAATGTCTGCAGCCAGAAGGGTCTGGTAGAGATGTTTGATGCATCCATCGGCGCAGGCTCCGTATATATGCCCTTCGGCGGCAAGTATCAGCTCACCCCCGTACAGACCATGGTAGCCAAGCTTCCGGTCTTGAAGGGCAAGACGGATCTGGTCACCATGATGAGCTACGGCTTTGATCCGTATCTGTCCAGCTGGAGCCCGTATCACGGTGCGATCTATGCGGTAACCCAGTCTCTGTCCAAGATCGTTGCGGCAGGCGGCGATTATGATAAAGTACGTTTCACCTTCCAGGAGTATTTCCGCAGAATGAGCGCTGACCCCAGACGCTGGAGTCAGCCGTTTGCAGCACTTCTGGGAAGTCTGGATGCACAGCTCGGCTTCGGCCTTCCCAGTATCGGCGGAAAAGACAGTATGAGCGGCACCTTCAATGAGATCGACGTACCGCCGACCCTGGTTTCCTTTGCGGTCGATACGGCAAAGAGCGGAGAGATCCTGACGCCGGAGCTGAAGAAGGCGGGGAACCGGCTGGTTTGGATCAGACTGCCCCGTACGGAATATGACCTGCCGGATTATGAAAAGGTAAAGGCTGTCTATGACAGTTTTAGCGCCCTTGCAAAGAAAAAGACGTTTGCATCGGCTTACACCGTGGATGCATACGGGGTCTTTGCCGCAGCAACCCAGATGGCCCTCGGCAATCACCTGGGCATCCGCTTTGCGGCTGCGCAGGCAGATGAGATCAAAGCGCTGTTTGAAAACGGCATGGGCGATCTGCTTGCAGAGGTTGCACCCTCTGATGTGGAGAAGGTACTCTCAGCCTTTGAGAACACCTCCGTGATCGGAGAGGTTCTCGGAGAGGGCGAGGATATCGTGATCGGCGATGCTGCGCTTGGATGCGAGGAGGTGCTTGGCAGCTGGTCAGCTACCCTGGAGGGCGTTTTTGCGACCAAGTCCGGCAAGGGAAAGGAAGCACTTTCGGATCCTTTGTATGATATTTCACAAAACGGCGGGGTCTATGTCTGCAAGAATAAGGTGGCAAAGCCCAGAGTCTTCATTCCGGTATTCCCGGGTACCAATTGCGAGTATGATTCCGCAAAGGCCTTTATCAATGCGGGCGCAGAAGCGGATGTCAGAGTGTTCAGAAACGGCAGTGCAGAGGATATCAGACAGAGCGTGGAGGAGTTTGAAAGGGCGATCAGACAGGCACAGATGATCATGTTCCCCGGCGGCTTTTCCGCAGGTGATGAGCCGGACGGCTCCGCAAAGTTCTTTGCAACGGCATTCAGAAACGAAAAGATCAAGGAAGCGGTAGAGGAGCTCTTGAACAATCGCGACGGCCTGGCACTGGGAATCTGTAACGGCTTCCAGGCGCTGATCAAGCTGGGACTGGTACCGGAAGGCAAGATCGTTGGACAGAATGCAGCTTCCCCGACACTGACCTATAATACCATCGGCCGTCACATTTCCAAGATGGCTTATACCAAGGTGGTTTCCAACCGTTCACCCTGGCTGCAGCTTGCAGATCTGGGCGGTGTCTATGTTTGCCCGGCCAGCCACGGCGAGGGACGCTTCGTTGCTCCGAAGGAGTGGATCGACAAGCTCTTTGCCAACGGACAGGTTGCGACCAGATACTCGGATCCCGAGGGCAATCTTTCCATGGATGAGGAATGGAACATCAACGGCAGCTATGAAGCGATCGAGGGTATCACATCCCCTGACGGAAGATGCTTTGGTAAGATGGCACATGCAGAGCGCCGCGGCGACGCAGTGGCAGTCAACATCGTCGGCGAGCAGGATATGAAGATCTTTGAAGCAGGTGTGAAATATTTTATGTAAACCGACGAAATGACATAAAGAAAAGGAGTTCAGCAATGAACTCCTTTTTCAAAAGTCTTTTTCGGTCTTACTCGGCGCTTTCGGAAGCTGCATCGGTTCCTTCTGCGTCTGCAGCAGGTGCTTCATCTGCAGCGGGAGCGTCTGCGGCGGGAGCTTCTGCATCGGCACTGTCAGCAGCGGCACCATCCGCGGCATCCGTATCAGCGTTGGTATCTGCATCGGAGCCGGCCAGTGCGGCATTTACCTGCTCCACCACATTGGAGGAAGCATCGGAGGCTTCCGTGGAGGCCTCGGCAGCGGCTTTTTCCTGCTCGGGCTTGATGACGTTGGTGTAATAGATCAGAAAAACGGAACCGGCGATCAGAAGAGCGGCGATCAGGATGCCGAAGGTCCATCCGAGGATCCGTTTGGTTTTTTCTTTTTTACGGATTTGCTTTACATTTTTCTTAGCCTCTTTGTAGGCTTGCATTTTTTTCTGGCTCATACTCAATACCTCTCTGTTTTCGGATAGCCGGCGGTGTGAAAAGTCGGCACAAGATGAATTATAGTAGGTTTTGGGGGAAATGTAAACAGGAAAAAGAGACTTGACAGGAAAGAAAAACGTGTTATAGTTGACATAGAACAGATATAATCACACGGGATAAAACGAAGCAACAGAAAACGGAGGTGAGAGGCATGAACCTTGCGAAGTTTACACAGAAAAGTATCGAGGCCATCAACGGCTGCGAGAAGCTGGCCTATGAATTCGACAACCAGGAGATCGATCAGGAGCATCTTCTGTACAGCCTGGTAACCATGGAGGACAGCCTGCTCGTAAAGCTTTTGGAGAAGATGGAGATCAATGCGGAGCATTTTACGGACAGGTGCCGGCAGGCCGTGGAAAAACGGGTGAAGGTTTCCGGAAGCGGCGCCAAGGTCTATATGAGTAAGGAACTGAATGAGGTGCTGGTGATGGCGGAGGATGAAGCCAAAGCCATGGGAGACGAGTATGTCTCCGTGGAGCATCTGATGATCCTGATGATCAAAAAGCCCAACAGGGAGCTTGGGCAGCTCTTTGGCGAGTACGGCCTTACGCTGGAGCGTTTTTTGCAGGCGCTTTCCACGATCCGCGGCAACCAGCGGGTGACCAGTGACAATCCGGAGGCAACCTATGATACCCTGAAAAAATACGGTACGGAGCTGGTGGAAAAGGCCAGAAGCCAGAAGCTGGATCCGGTGATTGGCCGCGATGACGAGATTCGGAACGTGATCCGCATCCTGTCCCGCAAGACCAAGAACAATCCCTGCCTGATCGGTGAGCCGGGCGTCGGCAAAACAGCGGTCGTGGAAGGGCTGGCACAGAGGATCGTAAGGGGAGATGTGCCCAAATCGCTGCAAGATAAGAAGATCTTTGCCCTGGATATGGGATCGCTTGTGGCCGGAGCCAAGTACAGGGGCGAGTTTGAGGAGCGTCTGAAGGCGGTCCTTGAGGAAGTGAGAAAGAGCGAAGGACAGATCCTTCTGTTCATCGATGAGCTGCATCTGATCGTGGGAGCCGGAAAGACCGATGGTGCCATGGATGCGGGCAATATGCTAAAGCCTATGCTGGCAAGGGGCGAGCTGCACTGTATCGGTGCCACCACCCTTGATGAGTACAGACTGTATATCGAAAAGGATCCGGCACTGGAGCGCCGTTTCCAGACGGTTTTGGTGGATGAGCCGGGCGTAGAGGAGACCATCTCCATTTTGCGTGGTCTCAAGGAGCGCTATGAGGTGTATCACGGCGTAAAGATCCTGGACAATGCACTGGTCAGCGCCGCCACGCTGTCCAACCGTTATATCAGCGACAGATTTCTGCCGGATAAGGCCATTGACCTGGTGGATGAGGCCTGCGCCCTGATCAAGACGGAGCTGGATTCCATGCCGGCGGAGATGGATGAGATGAGCCGCAGGATCATGCAG
>JAILHW010000114.1 GCA_024695605.1 Lachnospiraceae bacterium
GCCGCGCTGTGGCCGTATCTGGCGTTTGTGTTTACCTTTGGGATGGGACTTTTTTATATGCAGCTTGGCGATGTGATCTCCAATATCGTCTATGCGATCATTCTGGGCATGACCATATCAAGGTGCCTGTTTGCATTTGCAAGGATACCCGGCAGGGAAACTGCCGATATCCACAGGATCAGGCGGCTTCGACAGACAGCCCTGGTGATCCTGCTGTTTTGTACCCTCGAATATATCATGTGGACGGCATCCTGCTTTGGGGACAGCACAAAGGCTCCGGAGATCATCTATTACATCGCCGACAGCATGCTGAGTCTGTCATTCCCCCTGGCTCTGGCGGGGCTTTGCAGAAAAATGAGGAAAGAGCAGGAAAAAGAGAAGGAGGCAGAGGTATGATCTATATCGAAAATGTGTATATCTGCCTGGCAGCGCCTCTGGTGCTGGCGATCCTTCTTTTGGATAAGGGCTGGAGAAAGGTGCTGGCCTTCCTTTTGAGCGGGATGACCTGCTGCATGCTGTCCTCCTATGTCACAGGTTTTTTTACCATGCTGACGGAGATCGGAAGAGGGCTGGCTGCCTTTGAGATCGCTCCGGCGGTGGAGGAATTTATAAAGCTGATCCCGATCCTGTTTTATCTGCTGGTGTTTGAGCCCAGGCGAAAGGATATGCTCTCGGGCATCCTTTTGGTAGCCCTCGGATTTGCCACCTTTGAAAATGTCTGCTTTCTGACAGCCAATGGAAGCGCAGACCTTTTGGGCCTTTTGATCAGAGGCTTTGGTACAGGGGCCATGCACGTGGTCTGCGGCGTGATGCTGTCCGTAGGTGTGATGATCCTCTGGAACCAGCCATGGCTGCGGGTAACGGGCGTGTTCGCGGTCCTTTGCTGTGCCATTACCTTCCATGCCATTTTTAACGTGGTTGTGTCCCGGGAGGGCGCAAGTCTTTGGATCGGAAGCGCGGCGCCTGTGGTCATGATCTGGATCTATCTGACCTTTTTGAAGGGAAAAGTTGAAAAAATCGGATCGTTTGGTTAGTACTTTTACCGGCAATATGACACTTATAAGACAGGAGTCTGTTTTTACTGAATACAGACACCTGTCTTTTTATATAAGCGGTTGATGAGATCTGATCCTCCGGCGGCGAGTTACGGCTGCCCGCTTAGCGGGCAACGAACTGTCTGAGCTAAGCACTCTAAAGAGTGTAAACCGGAGGATGCAGATTCAGCAAGCGCGAAGTAGATAGCAGGAAGTCTGGCAATGACCGGAGATTGGGCCGGCTCAGACGGAGGGTAGAGGATGACAAAGGAAGAAAGAGTAGAGAAACTGCATCAGCGGGTAGACCGGAGGATGCAGGAGAAGAAACAGCAGGAAAAGACCGTGCTCTCTGTGAGCAGCTGCCTTTTGTGCATGGGTCTGTTTGTACTCATAGCAAGCGGCGGCGGACACCATGGCCTGATGCCCGATACCTACACCGGTTCCATCATGATGTTCGAAAATGCCGGCGGCTACGTGCTGACGGCCCTTTTGGCGTTCATGCTGGGAGTCGTGGTTACGGTTCTGGTAAAGAATTACAAAAAGCCGGATGACGGCAAGGAAGATTAAACTGTGCAAAATGGGGGCCTGACCCCGTTTAAAAAGAGGAGGGACACTATGGACAGGAAAAAGGGAAGAGCTCGTTGGAGAAAGCCTTACAGACGGCTGCTGGCGTTTGTGATGGCGTTGATCGTATCGTTTTCGATCATGCCGCAGACAACGTTTGCCTATATTGGCGCGATCCGGGGGAATGCAAAAGGAGACAAACTGCGGACCGGAAATTTCACCAGCCAAAAAGACAGAAGAGGATATGTCTATCTGGAAAATGACTATATCCATTTTGATCTTTGCGTTACGCCCAGGACGGGTGCAAGCCTTTTGCAGAATATGCAGTATCTGACTGAGGTTGGGAAGATCGCCCATACCATACCCACTTCTGTTATGAAGGATATGAAGACGGATGATCTGGACAGCTTCGGTGTGCAGGAGATCAAACATCAGATCTCTACGCCTGCGGATCTGACCCTTGATGAGAAGTATCAGGGAATGAATAAAGTCAGCTTTGCCACTTTGGCCGAAACGGACAGCCTGGAATGGAGAGATGTTCCTACACTGGCAGTTAAAAGCTACGGACGGGCAAAGGATTATGAGGGGTCGCTTATTGAGGATGGTATCTACGTATCTTTCCTTGTACAGGAAAACCGTGAGATGCTGAATCCGGA
>JAILHW010000115.1 GCA_024695605.1 Lachnospiraceae bacterium
GCCGCGCTGTGGCCGTATCTGGCGTTTGTGTTTACCTTTGGGATGGGACTTTTTTATATGCAGCTTGGCGATGTGATCTCCAATATCGTCTATGCGATCATTCTGGGCATGACCATATCAAGGTGCCTGTTTGCATTTGCACGGATACCGGGAAGGGAAGCACCGGATCCGCATCAGCTAAGACGCCTCAGGCAGACAGCACTGGTGGTGCTGCTGTTTTGCGCGCTCGAATATATCATGTGGACGGCATCCTGCTTTTGGGACAGCACAAAGATTCCGGAGATCATCTATTACATCGCGGATATTATGCTGAGCCTGTCATTTCCGCTGGCCTTTGTAGGACTTTGCAAAAGGCAGACCCCGGAGCCGGGGAGAGGGAAGGAGGCAGCGGCATGATCTATATCGAAAACGTGTATATCTGCCTGGCAGCGCCTCTGCTGCTTGCTATCCTCTTGTTGGAGAAGGGCTGGAGAAAGGTGCTGGCTTTCCTTTTGAGCGGGATGACCTGCTGCATGCTGTCCTCCTACGTCACCGGATTTTTTACCATGCTGACCGGGATCGGAAGAGACCTGGCGGCCTTTGAGATCGCGCCGGCGGTGGAGGAGTTTGTAAAGCTGATCCCGATCCTGTTTTACCTTCTGGTATTTGAACCGAAGCGAAAGGATATGCTCTCGAGCATCCTTCTGGTAGCCCTGGGCTTTGCGACCTTTGAAAACGTCTGCTTCCTGACAGCCAACGGCAGCTCCGACCTTTTGGGGCTTCTGATCAGAGGCTTCGGGACAGGGGCCATGCACGTGGTCTGCGGCGTGATGCTGTCCGTAGGCGTAATGATCCTTTGGAACCAGCCCTGGCTGCGGGTGACGGGGGTGTTTGCAGTCCTTTGCAGCGCCATTACCTTTCATGCGATCTTTAATGTGATCGTATCCCGGGAGGGAGTCAGTCTCTGGGTCGGAAGCGCGGCGCCGGTGGTCATGATCTGGATTTATCTGACCTTTTTAAAGGGAAAAGTTGAAAAAATCGGATCGTTTGGTTAGTACTTTTTTACCGAATATGACACTTATAAGACAGGAGTCTGTTTTTACTGAATACAGACACCTGTCTTTTTATATAAGCGATTGATGAGATCTGATCCTCCGGCGGCGAGTTACGGCTGCCCGCTTAGCGGGCAACGAACTGTCTGAGCTAAGCACTCTAAAGAGTGTAAACCGGAGGATGCAGATTCAGCAAGCGCGAAGTAGATAGCAAGAAGTCTGGCAATGACCGGAGATTGGGCCGGATCAGACGGAGGGTAGAGGATGACGAAGGAAGAAAGAGTAGAAAAACTGCATCAGCGTGTAGAGCAAAGGACACAGGAGAAGAGACAACGGGAAAAAGCGGTGCTTTCCATGAGCAGCTGCCTTTTGTGCCTGGGCCTGTTTGTGCTCATCGCAAGCGGCGGAGCACATCACGATCTGATGCCAGATACCTACACCGGGTCCATCATGATGTTCGAAAATGCCGGCGGCTACGTGCTGACGGCTCTTTTGGCGTTCATGCTCGGAGTCGTGGTAACGGTGCTGGTGAAGAATTACAAAAAGCCGGATGACGGCAAGGAAGAGTAAGCGGAAGGGCAAAATGCTGCAAACAGACTGAAACAGACACGCAAGGACTGTTTTCATAAAAAAAGGAGGGAACTTATGGACAGGAAAAAGGGAAGAGCTCGTTGGAGAAAGCCTTACAGACGGCTGCTGGCGTTTGTGATGGCGTTGATCGTATCGTTTTCGATCATGCCGCAGACGACGTTTGCCTATATCGGCGCGATCCGGGGGAATGCAAAAGGAGACAAACTGCGGACCGGAAATTTTGAAAACAAAAAAGACGGAAGAAAATATATATATCTAGAGAACGATTATATTCATTTTGATCTCTGCATTTCACATTCGCCCAAATTCGGGACAAGCATTTTGCAGAATGTGCAGAAATTGGCCGAGGTTGGGAAGATCGCACATACCATACCCACTTCAGTAATGAAGGATATGAAGGAGGATGACCTGGACAGCTTCGGTGTGCAGGAGATCAAACATCAGATCTCTACGCCTGCGGATCTGACCCTTGATGAGAAGTATCAGGGAATGAATAAAGTCAGCTTTGCCACTTTGGCCGAAAGGGACAGCCTGGAATGGAGAGATGTTCCTACACTGGCAGTTAAAAGCTACGGACGGGCAAAGGATTATGAGGGGTCGCTTATTGAGGATGGTATCTACGTATCTTTCCTTGTACAGGAAAACCGTGAGATGCTGAATCCGGA
>JAILHW010000129.1 GCA_024695605.1 Lachnospiraceae bacterium
CCCACCGTAAAGAAGCGAAGGATGCTCATATGATAGGCGGCAAACAAAACGGCAACCGTCGCAATGACAACGACAGGCTTTGCCTTTGGCCTAAGGGTCCCCATTAAAAAGCCCCTGAACAAAAGCTCCTCTCCCATGGCACGCATCAGGGCGATCACGATCGCCGTTACCACCCGAGAGCCCGAGGAATCCAGAAAGCCGCTCAGATCCTGCAGGTTTTCGGCGCTCTGCGGAAAATAGGGTGCCAGCAGACTTCCTACGATCATCGCCAGCACAAAGGCCCCGACAAACATCAAAAGCCCGCCTGCAAGATGCAAAAGCCGCGGCCTTTTGAAGGAAAAGAGTCTCTTTCGATCCGCCTTGATATACCAGGCATAGATGAGCGGCACCAGCAGGATCATCAGCTGCTGCACCGCAACGCCCCAAAAGCCGAGCTTTGCCACCGCAAAGGTGCCCAGATAGATCATGGCAAGCAGGGTGATCGCCAGCACCAGGATCACATCACCGCCGCCCGGCATCTGGTTTTCCTTCATATCGCTCCTTCGGGTAAAGAGGCGGATGGAGGAAAAGCCCTCCGAAAACAGTATCGCTTCGCTGTTATACAGCCTGCTCATCAGAAGCACCGCCAAAAAGCTGTAGGCCGCATTGGTAAAGAGTACGATGGCAAAGAGCCCATAATCGCTGGTAAAGCCGAACAGGCTCTTGATCATCAGCGCCACATTCACGATGGGAATGGCCGCTGTCTTCTGGGTCAGCTCCAGATCCGGCAGCAGGCTTGCATAGCTGCCGAACATAAAGATCAGCATCACCGGCGTGGAATAATTATTGGCCTCCTTAAAGCTGCGGGCAAAGATGCAGGTGCTCATGCACACTGCCGTTACCAGCAGGGAGAAAAAGAACATGACCAGAAGGGTAAACCCGATACCCGGTAAAAATACTGCATAGTCCATGTTGATCTTAAGATCCGAGGAGGCCATCAGGGAGCTGGATACCAGAAATACCATGGCTCCACCCATGGAAAAGATATTCAAAAACGCCGATACACAGGAGATCAGCGAAACTGCCAGAAACTTTGACAAAATCAGCTCCAGATTGGTCACCGGAAGGGTCAGAAGCGTCTCCAGCGTTCCTCTTTCCTTTTCCCCCGCCGTCACATCTATGGCCGGATACATGGCCCCCAGCAGCACGCTGGTGATGATAAAAAACGGAAGGAGGGATCCGATCTGGTTCCCCACGGATTCCTCGGTCGAGGACAGATCCTTTCCGGAAACCTCAATGGGCTCTAAGATGGTCTTTACATCCAGACCCGCTTCGATCAGGCGCTCCTTTCGAAGGCCGTCCTCATAGATGGAGAAGACCTTCTGCAGCGCGTTCTTTGCGATCACACTGTCATTGGATGCCGACAGATAGCTGATCTTATAGACACCCTCGCTCTCTTCTTTGGCCCAGGCCAGAATGGTCTTATTCTCCAGCGCTTCCTTCAGCGCTACGTCATCATCGCCGATCTGAGATCCCAGCCGGATGTGCAGATCATATCCGATCTCCTCGCTCTCACTTTTGGAAAGGCTGATCAGCTGCGACTCTACGTCCGCATCGGCAGTAATTGCCACATTATATTCCTTTTCGGTCTGGGACTTGTTGATGGACCCAAACAGCACCGCCATCCCCACGATCAGCAGGGGATACAGCAAAATAGGCAGCACCACCATCATCGCAACCGTCTTTTTGTCCCGTATGATATCCAGAAGCTCTCTTTTCAAAAGCGCCCGTATCGTCTCTGTTCTCACTGCTCTGCCCCCCTGTTCTCATCCGGCTTCATCACCTTGTGGAAGGCTTCCCGCAGGCTGTCCGAGGATGTTTGTTCCATGATCTGCTTTGGGGTGCCCTCACAGATGATGCGTCCGCTTCCCATCATGATGATGCGGTCGCACAGAAACTGCGCTTCCTCCAGATAATGGGTAGAGTACAAAACACTTTTCCCTTCCTCTTTCTGGCTCTTCATGAAGGATACGATCGCATCGGCACTCAGGATATCCAGTCCCAGGGTTGGCTCGTCAAAAATATAGATCCCCGGACTGTGGATCAGGGTCCTCGAGATCGAAGCCCTCTGGGTCTGCCCGGTGGAAAGCCGCTCGATGCGGTTATCCAGAAAGCTGCCCATATCCAGGATCTCACTGATCTTTTCGATCCGCTCGTTTGCAGCGGTCTTTTCAATGCCGTAGATCTGTGCCATTCCCATCAGCATCTCCCGCACACTGAGTCTGTGATAGAGCTTGGTATTGCCGGACAGATAGCCGATATTCCGTTTCTGCTCCACGGGATCGGTGATCAGGTTTCCCCCGCTGTCCTTGATATAGACAGAGCCGTCCGTAGGCTGCATCAAAGATCCCAGCATTCGAAGCAGTGTGGTCTTTCCGGCACCGTTGGGGCCCAAAATGCCAAGGATCTCTCCCTCCTGCACCTCAAAGGAGATATGATCCACCGCATAAAAGGTCTCTTTTCTGCTCTTTTTCCGGCGCCCCGTCCTTCCCTCTGTATCTGTATCCAAAAGAACGTTTCGCTCAAATTGCTTGGATAAATCCTTTGCACCAATCATTGTTTTTCTTCTTTCTGTTCTGCTTTCTTGGCTTCTTTCCTTTTCTTTTGCTCCGCCTTTTTGCGGCGCTTTTCCTGCTTTTTCCGCCACTGGGCGGCCGCCTCGGTTTTCTCCCAGGCCGCATACAGATCCGGCCGTCTTTCCCCGGTGCGCTTAATGGACTGCTCCAGCCGCCAGTCCTCTACTTTGGCATGATCCCCGGAAAGCAGAACCTGTGGCACCTCTTTGCCATGCCAGATCGCCGGTCTGGAATACTGGGGATACTCCAAAAGCCCGTTCTGGAAGGAATCACCGGGCGCACTTTCCTCGCTGCCCAGCACTCCCGGGATCAGACGCGCGATGGCATCGATCATCACAAGCGCCGGTAGCTCGCCTCCGGTCAGGACATAATCGCCGATGGAAACATAGTCCGTCACCGTCTCCTCGAGCACCCGTTCATCGATCCCCTCATAGTGACCGCAAAGAAAGATCAGCTCATCGACCCCGGAAAATTCCTCTGCCATTGCCTGATCAAATACACGTCCCTGCGGGGTGACATAGATCACGCGCGTCTTTTCTCTTTCGTCAAGCATCTGCCGGACCGAAGGCGATGCATCGCTCTCTTTTGCCCGGGCATCTCCGCCGCTTTGCGAAAGCACCGCATGGATGCAGTCATACACGGGCTGGGCCTGCATCAGCATTCCCGCACCGCCTCCGTAGGTATAGTCATCCACGCTGTGATGTTTATTGTCAGCATAGTCCCGGATATTGACGGCCCTGGCCGAAATGATCCCTTTTTCCATCGCCCGCCCTAAAATGCTGGTGCGAAGGCTGTCCATGATCATCTCCGGAAACAATGTCAAAATCTCAAATTTCATAAACCGCGCTCCTTGGCATAGCCTGCTGCAAGCATCAGTCCATCAGCCCCGGCATGATGTGCGCCGTCACCTTCCCCGCCTCGGGGTCGATCGCCAAAATGCACTCTTTGATGGAGGGAAACAGCAGCTCTCTTCCGTCCTCTGCCCTGATCACCAGCACCTCATTGGCTCCGGTAGTAAGTACATCCGTCACCACGCCGATCGTCACTCCTTCATCGGAAACCACCGAAAGGCCGATGATATCCGAGATGAAATACTCTCCCTTCTTAAGGCCGACCCTGTGCGCTTTATCCACCAAAAGCTCGGCTTCGCGATAGGTTTCGATCTCCTCGGGCGTATCGATCCCTTCAAACTTCAGGATCACCATCTGCTTGAAAAACTGAACGGTCTCCACCTTTACCTGCAGGGTCTGTTTTTTCCCCTTCAGCAAAAACTCCTGCCCCTTTTTAAACCGCCTTACATCGTCCGTCATCGGGAATACCTTAACGGCCCCTCTGACGCCGTGGGGCTTTGTCAAAACGCCGACGCAAACATAGTCCAGCTCCGGCTGCATGTTCTCTTTGCTTTGATTTTGCATATACATCCTCTAATATCGGAAAGGGACACCAAAAGGTGCCCCTGACATTTTGTTTGCCTTAGCTTACTCTATGATCTGGACATCCACAAACTTACCGGATTCCAGAGAGGCAGCCTTCACTACGCTTCTGATAGCCTTAGCGATCCTGCCCTGTTTTCCGATCACTTTTCCCATATCGGAAGGAGCAACCCTCAGTTCGATGGTTACGTCTCTACCGTCTTCTTTTTCGGTTACATTGACTTCATCGGGATGATCGACAAGCGCCTTGGCAATTACTTCTACCAATTCTTTCATACTCTTGTCCTCCAAACTGCGAACAGTTTTGATGTGATCAGATTCCCGCCTGCTTGAATAATTTTGCTACTACGTCTGTAGGCTGTGCACCGGTAGCAAGCCACTTCTTGGCAGCTTCCTCATTTACCTTTACAACAGAAGGCTCCTGATTGGGATCATAGTATCCGATCTCCTCGATGAATCTTCCGTCTCTGGGTGCTCTACCGTCTGCTACAACAATACGATAGAAGGGGGATTTCTTCTGTCCCATTCTTTTCAGTCTGATCTTTACCATTTCTTTTTACCTCCAAATAAATATAATTTAATTAGTATCTATACATCCAGTCATTGCTGAACTGCATATCAAAGTTAGAAGGGGAAACCGCCGCGTTTCATGCCGCCGAGGCCGCCGAAGCCGCCCATACCTCCCATACCGGGAAAGCCTCCGCGTTTCCCTTTTTTCCCGCCGCCCATCATACCGGGCAGGGATTTCATCATCTTCTGGCTCTGTTCGAACTGCTTGATGAATCTGTTGACGACCGCTATATCCACACCCGCGCCCTTGGCGATCCTGTGCTTTCGGGATGGATTGAGGAGTTTGGGATTCTTTCGCTCCTCCGCTGTCATGGACAGCACGATGGCTTCCATACGTGCCATCTGCTTTTCATCGATGGCACCCTCGAGCTCGGCAGCGTTTATGCCCATACCGGGCATCATGGAAAGGATCGAAGCCAGACCTCCCATCTTCTTCATTTGCTTCATGCTCTCGAGGTAATCCTCAAAATCGAACCGGCCCTTTTTCATCCGGTCCGTCATCTCTTTTTCTTTTTCTTCGGAAATATCGATGTTTTCCTGTGCCTTCTCGATCAGGGTCAGCACATCGCCCATTCCCAGGATCCGGTTTGCCATACGGTCCGGATAAAACTGCTCCAGATCCGAAAGCTTTTCGCCCATGCCTGCATAAAAGATGGGCTTGCCGGTTACGGCCTTGACGGACAGTGCCGCACCGCCTCTGGAATCGCCGTCCATCTTGGAAAGGATCACGCCGTCGATGCCGACCTTTTCATCAAACTGCTTGGCAACATTGACCGCATCCTGACCGGTCATCACATCCACGACCAGTATGGTCTGATGTACCTCTACGTTTTCCTTGATGGCATGAAGCTCTTCCATCATGGCTTCATCGATATGCAAGCGTCCCGCGGTATCCAGGATCACCAGATTGTGTCCGTTCTTTTTGGCATGCTCAATGGCTGCCTTGGCGATGTCCACGGGGGAATGCTGATCTCCCATGGAAAAGACCTCAACGCCCTGCTTCTCTCCATTGACCTGCAGCTGCTTGATGGCTGCGGGACGATAGACGTCGCAGGCGACCAGAAGACATTTCTTGCCCTTGACCTTAAACTTGCCTGCCAGCTTCGCCGTGGTGGTGGTTTTACCGGCACCCTGCAGACCGCACATCATCAGTACGGTGATGGCTTTTCCGGGCTGGAGTGCGATCTCTGCGCCCTCGCCGCCCATCAGGCTCACAAGCTCTTCGTTTACGATCTTGATCACCATCTGACCGGGGTTCAGTCCGCTCATCACATCCTGTCCCACTGCTCTCTCTTCCACGGTCTTGACAAAGTTTTTCACAACCTTGAAGTTGACATCCGCCTCCAAAAGTGCCATCTTGACTTCCTTCATCGCACTTTTGACATCCGCTTCCGTCAGCTTTCCCTTGCCGCGAAGATTCTTGAATACATTCTGCAGTTTTTCTGTCAGGCTTTCAAATGCCATGCAATACTCCTATGAAAAGACTGTCGCGCCGCTGCCATCAGCTCTCTTCCTTCATACACCGTTTGATCTCATCTGCGATCCGGCCGATCTCGGAAGGCGTCAGGGCATCAGCATCGCTTTTTAGTCTGTCTGCAAGCTGAATGATCTCTCTGTCTCTTTTGATACATCCGAGTGTATCTTCATACTCTGCCAGTGTCCTGTCACAGCGTCTGAGCAGATCATGTACGCCCTGTCTGGAGATTTCGTAAGCATCTGCTAACTCCGAAAGGGACAGATCATTGGAAACCGCATCCTCATAGATCTGCTGCTGTCTCTTTGTCAGAAGCTTTCCGTAATAATCGTATAACAGCCCTTTTTCAACGATCTGATCCATATACAACCTCCGGTCAAACAAGGCACCTTTGCTATCATACACGAAAGAAAATAGGGTGTCAAGTATTTTTTCTTGACACCCCTTTGAAGCAATCTGTTATGGTTTCATCCGGGCCGATTCCTGCAGATCCGTTTCCTACAGCCCCTTTAAATACTGCTGATAATCTCTGAGTGAGATGGTCAGCCAGCCGCTGTTTTGTCCCTTCTTGTATTCGTAGCCGACCTCCAATCCCACAGGTGTATAGAATACGATGAGGGAGGAGGTATCATCCAGAAGCAGCATGATCTGCTCATCCGAAAACAGATCCGTCCCCGGTGAATCGCCGTTCTGCTTGATGCTGCGCTCCCGGAAGGTCTTGCCGAAATCGTCCGGCAGATCCAGGATCTGTCCGTTATCCAGAATGGTCCCGGTCTTCAGATTGATGTTTACGCTGGTCACAAAAACACCGTTCGTTCCCAGCACATCGGTCTGATCCTCGAAGATCACACTCATCATATCCTCATCGGTATAGGTCACATGGCAGACCGTCTGTGCCAGACAGTTCATGTTACCGTAATACTTCAGGTAATCCAGGATCTCACTCTCGTTTTCCTCGTAGTAGTTGATATAGTACTCACCGTAGGATGCAAGCTGCTCATTGATCTTATGTATGTTGGGGATATCCCCGTCAAGCTGCACATAGGAGGTGGTGATCCCGATCCGCTGCTCCGGATCCAGCTTTTTGGCATACTTGCGCTTTACCTTGTAGGAAAGGGACTCATCGATGCAATCCACAAATTCCTCGTAATACTCCTTGCCCGCAAACTCCGAAGCACTGTGATTCTCATAGAGCTTCTCTGTATCCTTTGAGAAGGGATCGGACTGTGTATCCTCCTGTGGCTGCTCCTGCGCCTTTCGGTCCTTTCCAAAGTCATAGTCTTCGATGGCTTCATCCTTTCCGGAGCCTGCCGACGAATCCTTCTTTTTCTCTTCGTTTCCTTTTTCTGTCTTTTCTTCCTTCTCTTCTTTCTTCTCTTTTTCTTCCTTCTCCTGCCTGCTCTGATCCTTCGCTTCTTTTTCGTCATCATCTCCGCCAAGGATGTCCGCCCAGGGATCGTCAGACTTTGCGTCATATTGCTGGTCGCCCTTTTGTGCTACCATGAACTTCTTAGATAAAAACAGAGCCGCAAAAATACTCAGCGCAATGAGCGCAAGAAATACGATCGCCGTGATCACCTTTACTGCGGTAGAGCTTCCGCTCTCAAACTGTGTGGAAGGCGGTACGGGGCCGTTTCCTCCGCCGATCGGTATATTCGCATCAGGAGGGATCGGCGGCTCGCCGGCGCCGGCCTGGTTTGTTACGCCCGGCCCGCTTCTTGTTATATCCGGGGTCCTGCCTTGCTCCTGTGAAGAGAGATCGACGGTACCATAAACGGAGGATACGGCTGCCTCTTCCACCGCAGAGACATCCTCCTCGGTATGGTGATCCACCACTTCATACACGGCAGCAGATGCCCGATCCTCAGGCTGTGATACATCCTCGTCCGTATGATGATCCACTACCTCATACACGGCAGCAGATGCCCGATCCTCAGGCTCTGATACATCCTCGTCCGTATGATGATCCACTACCTCATACACGGCAGCAGATGCCTTGCCCTCAGGCTCTGATACATCCTCATCCGTATGATGATCCACCATCTCATACACGGCAGCAGATGCCTTGCCCTCAGGCTCTGATACATCCTCATCCGTATGGTGATCCACCACCTCATACACGGCAGCAGATGCCCGATCCTCAGGCTGTGATACATCCCCGGTATGATAGATCCCGCCCGGTGTATTGCCCTCGGATGGATGGTACAAAGTCTCCGATGCTCCGCGGTCCATCCGCATATCCGGCCCGACGCCGTATTCAGGGCTGACATAGATCGT
>JAILHW010000130.1 GCA_024695605.1 Lachnospiraceae bacterium
GGCGTTGTGTTGTGCTCTACGATTTTTTTTGCTGTCTTTGGAATAGAGAACTGGAGAGTTATGGCACTCATATGGTCTGTCATACCGTTTTACAACATCTATAATTTTGCGACCTGCCCGATAGAATCGCTGGTAGAAGAAGGCAAAAGCATGACAATGCTGCAGCTCATAAAAACGAAAGCCTTTTGGATCTTTATTGTTCTGATGGTCTGTGCCGGCTCTTCGGAAATTGCCATGGCGCAGTGGGCATCGGCATTTGCCGAATCGGCCCTGCATGTATCGAAAACAGTCGGTGATCTGGCGGGACCGTGTGGCTTTGCGGCATGTATGGGGATCAGCAGACTGCTTTACGGCAAATTCGGGGAAAAAGTCGATCTGACGATTTTTATGATGGCATCCGGGCTGATGTGCCTGGTATGCTATCTGGTGGCAGGATTGGCTGATATTCCGTTCGTGGGCCTGCTGGGCTGCGCGGCATGCGGCTTTTCCGTAGGCATCATGTGGCCGGGCTCTATCAGCATTTCATCTAAGATCCTTCCGACCGGCGGCACGGCAATGTTTGCGCTTCTGGCGCTTGCAGGAGACTTGGGCGGAGCTGTGGGACCGGCGATCATAGGGACTGTATCCCAGAGGGCTGCAAACAACCTGCAGGCAGGCGTTCTGGCGGGAATGGGTTTTCCTGTGGTTCTTGTTCTCTCGGTATTCTATATCCGGAAAAAATACAGGTGAAAAATACCGGACCCATGTTTTACAACCGGATATGGTTCTGTTCGTTTGAGGAATTATAAAAATCAAAGAAAGTCAGGTATCTGCATGGGAGCATCAGTAAAAACTGATGCTCCATTTTTTTCGGATAATCTCTGCCACGAAATCCCCGGGTGACCGTGATCATATCGATGACGAAGTCGCCTGCGAGGCGACCATTGCGACAGCCCTGTCCTGTAATATGACAATAACAGGGAGAAATGCCGGAAGAAACCGGGAACTGCGGAAAAGTTTCAGGCGTAAACACCATTTTGAAAGGAGAAAATGCGATGAAAAAGATTGAACAGCTCATTAAGGAAAACAGTAAAGAGGAATTCTACGACTATTATCTGAGTCTTGGCTACGATCATAAAACAGCTGCCGTGCTGGCTTTATTTACCTACGGAGAATACAGATATAAGAGTCTGTCGATAGATGATCTGTATGAAACAATCTGCAGGGGTGAAGAGTACCTTCCGCCGGAAGTGTTAAAAGAACGAAGGGGACGAGGGTTTAGCCTTGGAAATGTATTCACGGGCCGCAGTAGCGGTATGAGATCAGCGTCCCGTGTGGCATGCTCCGCAGTGTGTGCTCCTTCCATGGGAACGGGATCGATTCCTTCGGCTGCCATTGTGAATGAAATTACATTATGTGAGGACGGAATGGATGATGAATATGATGAGGTTGATTGTCCTGAAACGGGAGCATCCCTTTTCGCACCGGTCAGTGTTATGCCTCCGGAAGGCAAAAACGATGGTTTGACGCCTGCCGGCCGGGCGGGATTTGCCACAGATGAGTATGAGACCATTGAAGAAAAAGTTGCCCGCTCTGCAGCCATGGAGCCTACATCTACCTTCCGTATGACAACCAATACAGCCTCTGCAGGTGTGATCTTAAACCAGCTTCGGAGTGGTCGCCGGATCGATAAGAGTATGGTCCGTATAGAAGAAATGCTGAACTATTTCAGATATGAAAGCAGGATCCCCGAAAAGGAGATGTTCCATATCTCCTATGAACTGATGGATGCAGACAAAGATAGGAAGTATCTATACATCAATGTTCAGGGACGAGAAGATATAAAAGAGCGTCAGAACATCATCATCCTGCTTGATGTATCCGGCAGCATGTCCGGAAATACCCGGCAGACCCAGGCGATGATCGCAACCATCATCAGCAAGCTTGGAAATGGAGATAAACTCAGTCTCGTTACCTACAGCGACGATGACATTGTGGAAATGGAGGCAGTTACCATCAATGGTGAAGAAGATCGCACAAAAGCCCTGGAAAAGCTCCTTTCCATCGAGATCACCGGATGTACCAACGGCTCTAAGGGCATTGAGAAAGCCTACAAGATCGGTAAAAAGAACTATATCGATGGTGGAAACAATCAGGTGATACTGATCACGGATGGTGACCTTAACTTCGGTGTCACGGATAAAGGCGGTCTGGAAGAACTCATCGGGAAAAAGAAAAAGGATAATCTGTTCCTCA
>JAILHW010000132.1 GCA_024695605.1 Lachnospiraceae bacterium
TCATTTGAGATGGTAGTGAAAAACACGATACGGTCACTGAAGGACAGGTCGTTGTATGAAGTTATAACATCTTTCAGTTCTGACATAAGCGCGGCCTCCAAAAAGAACGTCTGTTCGATAATTTGATTATACCGAACAAACGTTCTTTTGTCAACCATAAAAAAGAAAATAGCCAATATCTTTTATATCACTGTTTCCACCGACAAGAAAAGTTTTGTTTCCGGATATAGAATACCGCTAGCACAAGGACCATAGGAAAACCCATTCCTGCCAGAACGCCTGCCTGCAGGTTGTTTGCAGCCTTCTGGGATACCGTCCCTATGATTGCCGGTCCCACAGCTCCGCCCAGATCTCCGGCAAGCGCCAGAAGCGCAAACATCGCTGTGCCGCCGGTTGGCAGGATCTTAGAGGAAATGCTGATCGCCCCCGGCCACATAATGCCTACGGAAAAGCCGCATGCCGCGCAGCCCAGCAGGCCCAAAAGCGGAATATCAGCCAGGCCCGCCACCAGATAGCATAGCAAACACATCACGCCGGATGCCATCATAAAAATGGTCAGATCGACTTTTTCCCCGAAATTTCCGTAAAGCAGTCTGCTGATGCCCATACATGTCGCAAAGCCACACGGTCCCGCCAGATCACCGACTGTTTTCGATACATGCAGGGCTGATTCGGCAAATGCCGATGCCCACTGCGCCATGGCTATTTCCGATGAGCCGGCACAGACCATCAGAACAATAAATATCCAAAAGGCTTTTGTTTTTATGAGCTGCAGCATTGTCATGCTTTTGCCTTCTTCTACCAGCGGCTCTATCGGACAAGTCGCAAAATTATAGATATTGTAAAACGGTATGACAGACCAGATAAGTGCCATAACTCTCCAGTTCTCTATTCCAAAGACAGCAAAAAAAATCGTCGAGCACAACACAACGCCAACCCATCCCCAACAGTAGAAAGAATGCAAAAGGCTCATCATTGCCTCTTTATTCTCAAACGGACAGGCCTCTACGATCGGGCTGACCAGCACCTCCGCCAGGCCGCTTCCTATAGCATACACAATGACGCAAACCAGAATCCCGTACAGCGGAACCGGCATCATGTCCGGCAGCACCGCCAGGCCCGCAAGGCCCACTCCGGATGTGATCTCCGCGGTAACAACACATGCTCTGTATCCTAACCGGTCTACAATTCCGGCACACAAAAAATCGACCACCAGCTGTGTAACAAAAAAGACGGTCGATATCATTGCCAACATGCCAAAAGAAATGTCATAGGTTGCGTGAAATGTCATAAACAGCAGGGGAACAAAATTTGCGCAGATCGCCTGCGTTACAAATCCGAGATAGCACGCAAGCTGTGTCTTTCTGTATTTGGACGCCGGGGACGGAGTCATGGGGTCATTTTTCATTTCAAAATCGTCCTTTTGTATTTTTACCGCTTCTTTGTTTTCATTTACTTAATCCTCACCAATCAAATGCACTGTGCGGTATCCATGCCCGGTAGCCGGCAGGAATTTCTCTATCACATCCGAGGTTTTCATCCTAAGACTCGACGTGCAAACGCATGGATGACAGCCAAGCTCCTCTCCTTTCAGAACATCCTCATCTATCAGAAGCTGTACCGCATGATCCTTGTCATTCATCAGCCCCATAATGCTGACCGCGCCCGGCTCTATATCCAGATATTTCAGCATATCCTCCGGATCTGCAAAGGACAGCCTTGCCGAAGCTATCTGTGAAGACAGTTCCTTGGTTTTAAATTTTTTATCGCCCGGCATCATGAGCAGATAAAAGTTCGTCTTCTGCCTGTTGCAAAGGAACAGGTTCTTACAGATCAGCACACCCAGCACCGCATCTATCTCGTTGCAGGCTTCCATATTGTTTGCAGGCTCGTGATCAGTCCTTAGATATTCAATGCCCAATTTGTCAAGAAAATCATACGTCCTTATTTCCCTTGGCAGCCTACCTCCTATATCCTCCGGTCTCCCATTATACAGTTCCATTCTATTCCCATCCTTTACACACATCATACCAACCGATATCTATCATCAAAGCTTAAAATCAGGTATCTGTCTCACCTTTACTTCAAGGCTTCCTTCCACTCTTCTTCCTTAAAACCTGTCAGGACCTTATCCTTGGAAATAAGCAAAGGTCTTTTCACAAGCATTCCGTCCGAAGCCAGAATCATAAACATCTCATCCTCACTCATATCCGGAAGCTTTTTGGAAAGTTCCATCTCCCGATAAAGCTGTCCGCTGGTATTAAAGAATTTCCGAAGTGGCAGACCACTCTTTTTATGAAATCCCCGAAGCGCCTTCTCGTCCGGATGGTCTTCCTTGATATCGATCAGCTTATACTCGATCTTATTATCGTCTAGCCACTTCAAAGCCTTTTTGCATGTTGTACATTTTGAATAGCAATAAACCTTTGTCATCGTTTTTTCCTCCGTTCCATAATAGTTTAGCGTAGCATCCTTTCAGGCTCTAAAACTCCTCAATCCCCAAACTCCTCAGGTATTGATAGGTTCCATCATAATACTCCGGCAGCCGGGTTTTATCCTCCCAAAAACCACTTGCTGTCTTATGCGCATTCCCTTCCGGAACGCAAATGATCATTCCGGCTCTGGCTCGTGTCAATAACACTCTGTAAGCATTCAGCATATATTTCATTTTTTCCTGTTTTCCCTCTGTATTAGGGATAAGCTTCTTCCACTCGGAGGATTGTCTGCTCCAGCTATAATAGTCCCATTGTCCATCATGATATCGCATATCTGCATCCCATAGGACACACGTATAATCCAGCTCCAATCCCTGGACTTGTATCTCTGTGGCTGCATCTTCCAGATAGTTCGATGATCTCGTGTCTGTTTTATCATCCAAGAACCAATGTACAGCATTCTCATCGTCAGATGGTAAAACATGTATTCCCAAGGGTTTATATCTTGCGGATTCTTTTGTAATAAGCACGCCGGTTCTTTCAGATCCTCTGACTTTGTCATGCAGCCATCTTCTGGCTTTTTCCATATCTCTGGTTAAGAAGATTGGATATTTATCTTTGATCTGTGCATAGATCCCAGCTGCACTTTCATCTACAGCAAGCAGTGCATGAATAAATGCCGAGAGCTTTTCTGCTCTATAAGAGCGCAGTGATACGCCCAGATGCAAGTTCTCGGAATAGGTAACATTCCGATTATCTGCAAGTAGTTCGTTTACCTTTCCTTCTGCATATTCTGCTTCAGTCAGCTTCGGGGACGCCGGTTACAAAACAGATACTTTTCTCACCGTTTTCACGGCTCTTAAGAGCGCCGCATAGACAAACCACAGAATTGCTACCGCGCGGTTATACTTTTTCACATCCTTTACCTTTGGCGGTGCAGCTCCTGCCCAAAGACTGACTGCTTCTTTTGCCAAAAGACAATAGATACCAAAACCCGCAAGCGCCAAGCAGGTCACTGACCAAATGAGAAACCCTAACATCCGTATTCCTCCCTAAGTGTATCCAGCTCCCCCTTAAACTTCTTCACCGCGCTCTCCGGCCCAAGGATCTTCACGCCCTGCCCTAAAGCAAAAAGCCACCCGAAGAACTGATCGCTCAGAGCAACGTCTACCCTCGTCTCTGACCAACCCTTTTTCTTGGATGGCATGATTGTGATATCTCTTCCGAACCGGTCCAGGAATACGCCGACCAGTTCATTTTGAAATGCCAGCTTTACAGTCGTTTCTTCACCGCCGAACATACCAAAGCTCATCTTGGCATACCGGGCAATGTTAAACTCCCTGAACTTATTGCGGCCGATGCGCCTTTGGTTCAGGATCTCGATGCTTTTCATTTTGTCCACGCGGAAATGTTTGATGCAGTCTGCTTCTTCATCATAGGCGATGAGGTAGTAGTTCTCATCACCCCAGGTAAGCGCCCAGGGGCTGACCGTGTACGGAGTCTCCCTGCGCTTTTCCATCTTTTTATCCGTCGTCCATTTCATATACTCAAAGCGGATCTGTTTATTCTCGGCGATCGCCCGGTGTACATCATCCACGAAGTAGTAGATACTTTCATTCATGGTCTTGACGCGCCCCTGAACGACCACCTGGCGCTTCAGCTGGGCAGCTTCATAGTCGCTGCAAAATCCTGTCAGTTTCTTGATGAGTTCGTTGGATTTTTTCTCTGTGATGAATTTGGAAGACTGGATCGCATCCACCAGGAGCTTGAGTTCTGCAATTTCAAACTGTTTGCCGGCCACATGATAGTAAAAGTCGCGGCCTACTTTTTCGCCTATGACTTCGATCCCAAGCACCTTGAGCTGCTCCAGATCGTCGTAGAGGGTTTTCCGATCCGCACTCACGCCATACTTTTCAAGCTCATGCTGAATTTCGGGCATTTTGATCATATGCTCGTCATCGGTCTTTTCCAGCATAATACGGCTAAGATAATACAGTTTCAGCTTTTGATTGGTCCCCTTTGGCATGGCAGTGCCCCCTCAAATCAGCAGTACTCAAAACGACACTTTATTATACCACAAATCATCCTTTTGGTGGGAAAATAATTACGCACTCATTCGTTTGTTTCATTCTTTTTTGCAAGCATGCTCCAGTTTCGGATACCGATCAGCGCTTCCACCAGATAGATCCCTTTTTTGGTTACATAGACAGGATCTTTCTTTAGCGCGTATTGGGCAACTGCGATCACATCGGTGATGATCCACCAAATGTATTGTTCCTTATATCGCATAAGTTCCAGGATAGATGCGACGATACCGATAGCAAAGATCATGGAATCAAGCCACTGCATCACAGTCACATTCCAGCCAAATTGTGTTGCGAATTTCATCCAGGTATCTCCGGCAAGGAAAGACAGGACGAAATGAACGAATACAGCCAGTGCGATGATCGATGCCGTAACGACGGCATGCTGCCAGAGTGTCAGCGTTTTGGATTTGGCAAGGAGCTTATCATCTTCATCCTTGTGTCTGTACCATCCGATCCAGGAGATGATATTCAGCGGGAAATATACCACCGTCTCCAGCCAGAAAGTTGCCCAAATCCCAAAATAGGCCAGATAAATGATGAAGACCGTCGTGTTGATCACGGCGAACGGGAAATTCATTCGATTGGCTTTTGCCGTAAGAAACACACAGATGATGCCGCAAAGGCCCGATACAAAGTTGATGATCGCAAGCCAGCGCGGTGTGTCTTCCTGCGGCATGATCGCGTAATAGGTCGCTATGACAAACATGATGATACACATGGTGATCTCATACCATTTAAGGCTCATAATAGCTTTTATGATCTTTTGAAAAGCATTCATTTCATCTGTATTTTGATTTTTTATCATACCATCCATTTTTCTTTCTCCTCTAATAATTTCATAGCTCTGATCATTGTTCCGCTGATCGGGTAGTGGATCCTTTTTTCATCCACGATCACATGAGTTGCTTCCGGATAGGCTCTTGAGAAATACGCCCCATATTGCGGTTCACTTGAATACACATAGTCCATATGCGGCAGATACTCCCTGACAAGAGGCGTTTCCAGGTCCCAGTCATTTATGCCTTCCGGTGTGCGGCAAAACGTATCGTCTATGATGTGAAAGGAAACATTGTCATACAGCTGACAGACTCGTTCAAGCTGTCGTATCCGGTTTTCCACCTTGAGCTCCGCTTCATCATGCGTCTCTAAGATCTCAAACTCCTCATCACTGTTGATGAACATGATAACGACCACCCGGTCGCATTGCCGTGAGGCTACGTCGATACAATAAAGATGACCTTTGTGAAGAGGCATGAATTTGCCTCCGAAGAATCCTGAAATCTGACTCATGATGCATCACCTCCCAACAGTTTGTAAAGCTTTGCCGGCTTGCCTTTGGAAACAATGTTTTTATCAAGTTCCACAACCTTACCAGATTTTACGTAGTCCCGCAGGAATGATTTTCTGTAGTTTGGCAGATCAAGGGTTTTGTTCTTGATCGTTTCATGGATCTTCTTTAGTTCTGAGATCGTAAATTCATTCGGATCACGCAAAAGGCTGAAAGCGTCATCTTCGTAATCAATGCGGTTTCGAAGCCTTGTGATCGCCATTCTGATAACACTTGCATGGTCAAAAGCAAGATCAGATTCCCGGATCGTCATCTGAGAGTTTGAAAACTGCATTCCGTCTACATCATATTTGATCTGAAAGATCCCGGCTTCTTTGGCATCGTCGCCTGCTTTTACCTTAATTCTGTGCTTCGGGATCAGTGCCATATAGGCAACGGAGATAACTGTTGTGCGCGGATCCCTGTCAGGAGCTCCGAAGGTATAAAGCTGACTGAAAAAAGCATTTTCAATTCCGGTTTCTTCCTTCAGTTCCCGCCTTGCGCAATCATCCAGGGATTCTTTTCCGGTATGTAAAAAACCTCCAGGCAGAGCCCATCTGTCTTTATACGGGAATTGCCCGCGCTTTATCAGTAAGATGCTGAGTCTGTCATTATCATCCAGTGTAAAGACTACGATATCTGTGGTGACTGAAGGTCGCTCGTATTTCGATGCATCATATTTATCTAAAAAAGCTCTTTCTTCTTTGGAACACTGATAGGTCATTTTTCTCTCCCTTTGTCGTATTGGTCCGTGATACTATAATTAAAATAGTACATTATACCATTTATGTCAAGAAAAAAACCGGGGACGAATGCCCCCGGGGACGGAGTTAAGGGGCTCAAAGCTCCTTTTCCATCCTGATGCATGTAAAGGTATCGCCCTGCATAGCCTGGCCGCATACCTCATAATCCAGCTGCTCATAAAAGGCCACTTTATTATCGCGGCTTTCTACAACCGCCTTTGAAAAACCAAGCTCCTCTGCCCAGGCCTCACATTCGGAGACAACCATGGTGCCGATGCCCAGATGGCGGTATTCCGGAAGCACCACAACTCTGCCGATCATAACAGTTTTTGTATCGAGGGCGTACATTCTGGCTGTCGCTATGGGAAAATCATGGTCCGTGATCACGATATATTTTGTCTCAGGCGAATCGTGTTCATCGAATTCCTGCCGCAGTGAAATATGGTGTTTTTTTGCCATGGCCTGGATTCGGACATAGTAGGCGCCGGCCTGCTGCCAGGTCTGCTGCGCGCGGATCACTTTCAGATCCTGCAGGATCTCAATCTGCTCTATATCTCCTTTGAAAATGGTATACCCGTTCAGCTGCAGCCCGTCTTCTTCCCGGCCGAATTCGTGCATTCCGTACTCGGCTGAAAACGTGCTTGCTTCTCCGATAAACATTTTTCCGGAGGTATCTTTTATTCTGACAATTTTCTGATCGTACATCTGACAAACCTTTCACGCTGTTTTTGGCAACAATCTTAAGTCCCATTGTACAACAAAGAAATGTATAGTACAATTTTTCCATACGAAACGCACTCAGGCAATTTTAGAAATCCACCAGGTAGATCCCGATCTTGATACTGCGAAACTCGCCCTTTGGCCAAATTTCCTGCACTTTTGCTGTCAGATATTTACCGGCATCCATAAGCCTGGCAAAGACAACATTATCCTGTTCCGGAATATAGCCGAGCTTTCTCTTTTGCGCATCCAGCACCAGAATGGCGTTCTCATCGAACCGGTCCTCCGGATCCCTAAGGAGCGTCAGCTTATCATCTTTCCCAAGCGCATCAAGGGCCGATTCTTCTTTGATCTGCGACGTTCCTGCGATATAGGAATCAAACAGCAAAATCTCATGGCTGAGCGGTTTGATCAGATCCCCGAGCGGGTGCTCCATTGCCAAGGAAACCATAGTTTGTGTTCCGATCGTCAGTTCATTTGCCATGTCAGTTTCACTCCTTCCCCGGAAAGGATGTCATCAAGGGTTTTCTGCAGGGTCTCAAGGTATGTTTCGTAGTCTCTTTTTTCTTCTTCCAGGCTGTTTCTGATCGCTTTTATCTGCTCCTTGCTTGCAAGGATCTCGCCGTAGGTATATGGCTCTGTCATCAGGATTTCATTGATCCGGCGCTCGATCCGTTCAATCCGCTCATCAAGGTCCGTATCATCAATCGCGAAGCCTTCTTCTCCAAGCTGTTCCAGGGCTCTTTTTACCAGTACTTCCAGGTTGTCAAGCTCATCCGGATCATTCCTGCGATAAGCGCTCACGATCCGGTCCCAAAGCTCTCTTAGCATTTCGTGTTCTTCTGTCTTTTTGTTGATGTCCGGATGGAGTCTTTTGGCAAGCCTGCGGTAGATCTTCTTGGCCAGTCTGACCTTGAATTCATCTGAGCGTTTTGCATTTTTGGCTGCATCCGTCTCCCCGATCAGGTCTTTTAGCTGTTCATGGTACAAAAGCATTTCTGCCTCAATCTCGGCATTCATGCGGTCTGTGTTGATGGCAAGTCCCCTGTTCAGTCTCCTTCTGCAGTAGCTGATGGTCTTTTTCTTTTTGATGCATACAAGCTTCAGTTTGAAGTTCTCCAGGATCAGGTCGCCGAATTCCTGTGTATAGGCGATCTGGTAGGATGCGGCATCTTTATACAATTGATCCCGGCGGATCAAAAGCTCCTCGTATTCCCGCAGTTTTTGGTCTGTGTCTTCTGTCATTGCCATAAGCGCATTCATGCTGTCACCTTCCATTCGTAGAATTCGTCATAGATTGCGGTTGCTTTCTCGCCGTCTATCACTGCTTTTTCGCACAGTTCTTCAAAGCTGCGGTACCACTTGTCATGGAACCGGATCGCTTTTTCGGGCTCATCCGTGGTTTCGATCCGATATTCCCTGCCCCGGCAGTATGTGGATATCGTTCCGGGCGCCTCCGTCAGGTACGCAAGATCGTAAAAATCCTGTCTTTCGGGATCAAAGGCTGTAAGTCGGTAGAGTTTTCTTACGATCCTGCACATCACCTCGATGTGGCCCCAAAAGGCTTCGCAGGAGAGTCTTTCGGCCATGAAGCGTTTTGCTTTTCGAAGAAGGTCTGTGGCCTGCTCTTTTTCCCCCTCCTCCGCTCTGATCCCGGCCAGGCGGTAGAGGATCTCTGGGTAGGGATCGTTGAGTCTGCGGGGCTCTTTTACCAGTTCATATGCTTCTTCGATCATCTGCCTGTATGTTCCCTCGTCCTGCTCTACACCGCAGCCGAAGCGGTACATATCCGCCAGCTTGTATCTGCACCACAGGCTCCCCATTTGGTCGGGATCCCCCTGGGCCCCTTTGGAAAAGCAGGCAAATGCTTTTTTGTAATCCTTCTCTCCATGCTGTCCGTAGTACCACATGTACCCGAGCTCTTCGATCGCCGGGATGTATCCGTACTCTGCAGCCATCTCCAGGTACTTGATCTCAATATCGAATCTCTTTTTGGAGCAGTAATGCCAGGCAAGCTCTGTCATGTATTTGGGATCTTTGGTCTCTTCGATCAGATAGCCCAGGGCTTCGGTGAAGAGGAATTCGTCGTCTTCCGTCGGGTTGGGTTTGTCGTAGTATTCGGCTAGGAGCTTGAGGGCTTGTGCTGTTTTCATGTATTGTCACCGTCCTTACTTCAGCTGTTTGTCTTGTTCTTGTTTCAATCCTAAACGATCATCTGTCCTATAAGAATGACTCGATCTCGAATGGGCGTTCGGGGTGCGGGCGATATCGTGGCAGCGCCGGTCGTAACGTGATCGTAATGTGATGTCGGCCCGCCACCGGTCGTAACATGATGTCGGCCCAGCGCCGGTTTACATAATGTATGCTGACTGGAATTTACTCTTGCACAAATGCTTCCGGATGCTTCATAATGACAACTGCGACGGAGGATGAAAGATGCGATACAAAGCTGTTATTTTCGATATGGATGGGACGATCCTGGATACGCTGGATGATCTTGCGGGAAGTGTGAATCACTCTCTTGCTCTGTTTGGATACCCTGCGCGAAGCCGCGACGAGATCCGCTCTTTTTTAGGAAACGGGATGGTCCGGCTGATCCACTTAAGCGTTCCGGACGGGATTTCACAACAGCAGGAGGAAGCTGTCCTGAATGAACACAAGGCTTACTACCCCCTGCATTCCTGCGATATGACAAAGCCTTATGACGGGATCGTGGATCTGCTGAAGGAATTGAAACGACGCGGCGTGCAGACCGCCGTGGTTTCCAACAAAAGTGATGCCAATGTAAAAGCGCTCGTTGCCCGGTTTTTTGACGGTCTTTTTGATGTTTCCATCGGTTCCATGGATGGCGTTGCAAGAAAGCCCGCCCCGGATATGGTAAATATGGCGCTTGACAGGCTTGGGGTTTCAAAAGATGATGCCATCTACATCGGGGATTCGGAAGTCGATCTGAACACGGCAAGAAACAGCCGGCTTGACATGATCACTGTCACCTGGGGTTTTCGGGACAAAGAACTCTTGATAGAAAATGGGGCATCCACTTTTGCTGATGCCCCCAGAGAAGTTCTTGATCTGCTTTTCTGAAAATTGCTATTTTCACTATATAGCATCATTACCAACGGATTCCATTACATACTTTTCTACCTGAGCCCTGGTCTTTCTGGCATATTTGTGCAGTCCGTTTTTTGCCTGTATATTCGCAAGTTCTCTTCGCCACAAAAGTCGAACCTGATTCTTTAGTTTCACCTTTGAGGACCTTTGAGGTTTGCGCAGGACGTAAAAATCCAGGCAGTCCGGACCTTCTTCGATTGTAATGATCCCCCAGTGTGCAGGAACATGTTCTGCAGCGTGCTGTCCATGACTGGACCCGCATGCAAGAATATTGTAATCAAAGAATCGGTCATAATCTTTTATCTGACCGGGAAGTCTGGTATAGGTATCTGCATCACTTTTGATCTCAATCCCTATAAGATCCTCCTCCGTCACCATCACGATATCTGCCCTGGATTTACCAATCACAAGCTCTTCAAAGAAGCGTACTTTGCCATACGCTTCTTCCAAAAACAGGCACAATTCATCTCTGATATCTGAATCCTTTAGCATTGGAGCACCTTCCGGTCCATTTATTCATCAAACACCGCTGCATCGATTGCAAGCACGAGCAGGACCGCAGCCAGGTCATTCTCATCTTTGGCAATCTTTACTTTATAGCTGTCGCCCATGGAAATCTTCTCCTTATGGATCGTCGCTATGTTCTCCAGCATCTTTGTGATCTTAAAATCATCCTCAAACAGTGTTCCTTTGATCTCCCAATGAAGACCCGTAACCTTGAATTCCGGTTTTGTCTTGGATTTTTTTGCCTTCATGGTGGCTACTTTTTTCCCGTGTATATGGATATCATAAACCGTATCCCCTAAAAAATGCTGTTCTTTGATCTCAGCGATCTCTTCCTTTCTTTTTTCATCTGAAAATACGCTGAGCTTTTTCTTGCCAAGAAGATTCCCTTTCACAAAGAATTTCGGTTTTTTCTTTTCATCAAGTACCGTAAACTCTTCTGTTACCGTCATCACCTTTTGCTTCACATATAATACTGACATGTTTTTCCTCCTTCAATTTTTTCTGTATATTTCTTCGTCTGCTCTTTCCGGGCCCCTGCCCGCTATTCATTGCAAAGCATCCCAAATCAAGGCTTCCAAACATAAAGTCCTTCTGAGATGGATATTTCCTTCAGTAATGCCAAGAGATCATCATCAGGATTAAACACAGTCATATGTGTATCATCCGGCTCGGACAGGATCAT
Source organism: Lachnospiraceae bacterium (assembly GCA_024695605.1). Taxonomy (GTDB): domain Bacteria; phylum Bacillota; class Clostridia; order Lachnospirales; family Lachnospiraceae; genus RGIG7926. The sequence continues at coordinate 11,613 of JAILHW010000132.1, forward strand.
TGCGTCGCCTGTCATAACATACACGTATCTGTCTTGAATGATGTCTGCAATCTTCTTCGGAGATGGGTTGATCTCATCTTCTATGGTAATATCCACATAACAATTCAGCTTTGCAAGCGAATAATGGCCCCCGGTTTGCGGAATTTTGTCAGGTTTTACATTTCATCTCTCGACCATATCACTCTGTATCATCATCACCGGAGAAAAAACGAAAAAGCTTGATTCCGATCCAAATAAACAAAGATGCGATATCATACAGGATCGGCTGTATGATAAGAATTGCCAGTAAAAGTATCGCACCACCGTTAGGATGGCCCTCACCTTTTTCAAAAACCGGTCCGAGGCTTAAGATTTCAAGAATGATCACCCCGCTTTGGATCAGGGTACTGAGAACTGCTGTAAGAAATACAAAAAGCTTTCCAAGATGCTTATGGCGCGTAAAGATCACATAGTAATACAAAACGCTCAGCCCCAGAAAGACAAACAGCAAAAGCCCTTCGCCTCCATAGGCTCCAAAAAGGGTCATTCTTGTACATATCCACAAAAACAGGGGTATCAACACGGAAATGATCAGTGTTTCCAGGGCCGCTTTGTTTTTACTCATCTTAATCTCCCATGTATGCACAAAAAGCTTAGCCGGTATTATTACGATCGCATTTTTCTTATTGTACCACAGGCAGGAAAAAAGTTGGATACCAAGATCCAACTTAGATAGCGTAAACTTCTTGCAGAATGACCCATAGGGACAGAAAATGGACCTATGACCCTCCTTCGAGGGCAAGCTCTGTCCCGGGGGCCATTTAATTCGATCCGAAGGCGCGGACGTGCTCGATGCCTTCGTTGCTCACGCTGGCTCTTCCGTAGCGCTTTTTGTCCTCGCCGATGGGACAGACGGCGGTGCATCTGCCGCAGGGGTATTTGAATTTCCCCTTCAGGTCGCTGTGGTACTTCGCGCATTTTTTCTTATCCATCTCAGCCACGAGCTGTCCTTCTTTGACGGTAAATGCATTGACCGGGCAATTTTTGACGCACATCTTGCAGCCGACGCAGATCGACTGCTCGATCATGGGATCCGGCGTGATCTCGGCATCCGTGATCACACTGACAAAACGCACCCTTGGTCCGTAATCCTTTGTCAAAAGCGTGTGATTCATTCCGATGGTCCCTAGTCCTGCATAGTAGGCGGCGATCACATGGGAAAAGGCCGCTTCCGGTTTTTTGATCAAAACGGAGATATCCCCGTAGCAGTCTCTCGGGAAAAAGTGCGCACGATATCCGTAGATATTGAGTTTGTTTGCGATCTTATAGGCGATCTCATCGAGCATCCGGTTGGTGGTATTATACAGCTCCGAATACACCACGGAGGGCGTGGTCTCCAGCATGGGAAGGTAGATCTGTACTGCCATGACCATCACGGTTTTGGCCCAGGGCCAGATTGTGTGCGGATAGTATTCCTCCTCGGTCAGCTTATATTCCGCCCAGCGCTCCACGTTGGCAAAGCCGATGAGATTGACGCCCATATTCTGGGCTTCGCGCTTTAATTTCTTTTTAAAAGCAGCTTTTTCCACTGCGGTCATTTCTGCCATTTAGATGCTCTCCAATGCTTGCTTCAGCTGTGCGATGATATCCTCCGGCTCTTCGATCCCGATAGAAAACCGAAGCTGTCCGAGTGAGATCCCCGCTTTTTCCAGTTCCTCTTTTTTGTACGCACGATGCGATGTCTTTGCGGGATAGGACACGCTGGTCGCGGTCCCCGCAAGGGAAGGTACGTATTTGATAAATCCAAGGTGATCCACCACTGCCGTGGCAGCCTGTTCTCCGCCTTTGATATCGGCGCTCAGCATACCGCCGTACAGGCCGTTTTCAAACAGTTTTGCGGCCAGTGCATGATCGGGTGCAAAAGCAAGTCCGGGATAGTACACCTTTTCCACCGCCGGATGGCTCTCCAGGTACGATGCCACCTTCAGCGCATTTTGTGACTGCTTTGTCACCCTGAGGGACAGCGTCCGAAGGCTTCTTGCAAGCAGCCAGCTTTCCATGGCTCCAAGCGTCGCTCCGTAGAGGGTCAGCTTCTTTTTCACATTGGCAACAAGCTCCCCGGATCCCGTTACCGCACCGCCCACCAGATCACTGTGACCACCCAGATACTTGGTGGCGCTGTAAAGCACCAGATCAGCGCCGTAGCTGATGGGTCTTGCCACGATGGGGGATGCGAAGGTGTTGTCGATCAAAAACAATGCCCCGTATGCATGCGCAAGCTCTGCAATGCGCGGATAATCAGATACCTCCATCAGTGGATTGCTGATGGTCTCCGTATAGAGGATCTTCGTATTGGGACGGATCTGTTTTTTCACCTCACCAGGATCTGCAAAGCTGACAAAGGTCACCTCCACGCCAAAGCGCGCCAGCTCATGCTCCAGAAAATCCCTCACTCCTCCGTACAAAACCGGCGAGGATACGATATGATCCCCTGCCGAGACCACGCTTAAAATGCTCAATATGATCGCCGACATTCCGGAGGAAAAGACTGCTCCCGCTTCGGCGCCGTCCGCCTTTGCGAGTGCCTCGGCCGCCGCTTCGTTGTTGGGATGCTGCATCCTGGCATAGACATAGCCATCAGCCTGTCCTTCGTAGATATCGTCCACACTCTTCACATCGTCAAACGCAAAAACGCTCGTCATATATACGGGCAGCACCTCCGGAACCGAGGTAAATGCCCTGTTTCTTTTTTCTGCCTGTCCGTCTCCGGCATGTGCCAGAAAACTTGCTGTCTGCTCACTCATGATTCTTCCTTCTTTCCTTGTTTTTCTCTTGCCCGGCGGCCATAAGGCCGCAAAATCTATTTCGCATTTTCCAAATGGAAAAGTGCACATCTGATCAGGATCTCGCAGCCGATCCCCACGGCCTCATCGGGAATGTATACCCCCGGACTGTGAAGGGAAGCTTTTGATCCCGGCTCAGAATCGATCGCGGTTCCCACATGCAAAAAGCACCCCGGTACAGTCCCGGTAAATGCCGCAAAATCATCCGCCCCGAAACCAAAGGGCGTCTGCCTTACAAACACATTGTCCTTTCCCACAGCCTGCTCTGCCGCCTGCTGCATGGTCTTTCCCGCTTCCCTGTCATTGATAAGGCAGGGAGCGTTTTGGTCAAATTCGACCTCGGCCCTTACATGATGCACCTTGCAGACTGACTCAATGATCTGCTCTACTCTGCCAAGCAGCTGTTTCCGATAGGTTTCGGAAAAGCACCGCACGGTCCCTTCGATCTCTCCGTGATCCGACAGCACGTTCCAGGCTGTTCCGCTGGAAACCTTTCCGACTCCGATCAGCGCCGGCTGAAGCGGATCCAACAGGCTTTTCAGTGTATGCAGATGCAGGATCAGATCCGCAGCGCACAGCGTAACATCGCTGCCCATATGGGGCCTTGCGATATGTGCACTGTCTCCGAAAAGACGGATCTTCATAGAGTCGCAGGAGGCAAAATCCGCGCCTTCGCTAAGCACAACACATCCGAGCGGCTCCTGCGGGCTTACATGAAACCCGTAGATCCGCTCGGTCCCCTCTGTCAGGCCCTCCTTTAAAAAATCCTGAGAGCCGTGCCCCTGTTCCTCGGCATGCTGAAAGAGAAAGCGCACCGTTCCGCTCAGCTTTTCTTTGTGAAGTGCAAGATACCTTGCTGCTCCCAAAACCGCGGTGGTATGTACATCATGCCCGCAGGCATGCATCAGGCCCGGATGCTTTGACGGATAGGGATAGGTGCTCTGCTCCGTGATAGGCAGCGCATCCATATCCGCCCTGAGTGTGATATCCGGCCCTTCTTCCTTTCCATGAAGTACCGTATACAGGCCCGTTTTCCCGACGCTCCTTACCGTATAGCCATATGCTTCCAGGTTTTTTCTGACCTTCCTTGCGGTTTCCGCTTCCCTGCCGCTTGGCTCAGGATGCTGGTGAAGATCTCTTCGAAAGGCAATAAGTTCCGGCAGGATCGCCCTTAATTCTTCCTTTACACCATCCGAGAGACTCGTTTGGACCATCAGTGTGTACTCCTTTTTTCTACAAAACTTCCAACGAGCTGGATCAGACATACAAACAGGATCAGCACGATGGTGGTCACCCAGGTGATATCCGTCATATACCGGTTGTGTCCGTATCGGATCGCGAAGTCTCCCAGACCTCCGGCTCCCACGGCACCCGCCATCGCTGTCAGTCCCAACAGGTTGATGGCGGTGATCGTGGTCGCTCTGGCAAGAGCGGGAACTCCTTCCCTTAGGTAAATTTTAAAGATAATGGCAGCCGTCCCCATTCCCATGGCTTTTGCAGCCTCGATCATCCCCTGATCGATCTCGGAAAGTGCGGCCTCTACCTGTCTGGCGAAAAAAGGGACGGTTCCGATCACAAGCGGAACGATTGCTCCCTTCACGCCGATGCTGGTGTGCACCAGGACTCTGGTCAGCGGCAAAAGCAGGGAGATCAGGATCACAAAGGGAATGGATCGAAAGACATTGATCACCTTGTCGATCGGCTGAAACAGGATATCGTTTTCCAGAATGCCGCCTTTTTTGGTCAGGATCAGCACTACACCGAGCAGGATGCCAAACAGAAAGACAAAGCTTCCGGAAAGGCCGAGCATTTTCAGTGTGTCCACTATGGATTTCTGAAACTCGGGAACCCGCACGGATAGATTAGGCAATACTTTGGTCAGAAACTCTTGCATCCTTGATCACCTCCACCAAAATTCCTTTCTCTTCCAGATAGCGCAGACTCTCCGTCACCTTATTCTGCTTCCCGGATATGATCACCACCGTGCCGCCGAGGGGTGCTCCCTGGATCAGATCCAGATCTCCGTACAGGATATTGCAAACCACATCAAACTGCTTGGATACCGAGGAGATCAATGGCTCAGAAACACTGGCCTTCTGAAATCTCAGCATCGCAAGCACTTCTCCCGGAGACAGGCTGACCAGCGGATCCTCTCTTTCCACCAGGCCGTACACCTCTGAGAGATTGGAGGTGGTGTTGATAAAGTCCCTTGTGATCTTCTGCTTTGGATCGGCGAAGATGGAAAAGACTTCTCCCTCTTCCACCACCTCTCCGTTTTCCATCACAGCCACATGGTCACAGATCCGCTTGATCACCTGCATTTCATGCGTGATCACCACGACCGTGATCCCCAGCTCCCGATTGAGCCTTTGCAAAAGCTCCAGGATGGATCTGGTGGTCTGTGGATCCAGAGCACTGGTTGCCTCATCGCAGAGCAGGACCTTCGGATCTGCCGCAAGCGCCCTTGCGATCGCAACTCTTTGCTTTTGTCCGCCGGAAAGCTGTGACGGGTAGGCATGCATCCGCTCCTCAAGACCCACATAGGTTAAAAGCTTTTCCACCTTTTCCCTGATCTGCTGCCCGGAAAGACCCAGTCCGTGAAGCGCCAGCGCCACGTTGTCAAAGGCCGTTCTGGAGGGCATCAGATGGAACTGCTGAAAGATCATGCCGATCTTTTTTCGTTCCTTTCGAAGCTCTTTTTCGGAAAGGGCCGTCACCTCCACTCCGTCCACGATCACGCTTCCGGAGGTTGGTTTTTCCAGCATGTTGATGCATCTGACCAGGGTCGATTTTCCGGCTCCGGAAAACCCGATGATCCCGTAGATCTCCCCTTTTCTTATCCGGAGGCTGACATTTTTGACAGCCTCCGCAATATGACTCTTGGTCCGAAATGTTTTATTCAGATTCTTAAATTCAATGATCGGTTGACTCATCTAAAACCTCTTGCCGCATCTTACTCCCAGGCCGCGATGTAAAGTCCCTGGAAATCGTTTGCATAGATCTCTTTGGTGCGATCCGTCTGGTAAGCCTTGACGATCTCCTGATACAGCTCATTGTCCTTATCCTCTGTGCGTGCTGCGATCACATTCACATAGGCATTGGTCTTGTAGAAGGACGGATCATCAAAGAAGATGGAATCGTTGATCGGGGAAAGACCTGCATCCAGGGCAAATCCGCCGTTGATCACAGCTGCATCCACATCCGGCAAAAGGCTGGCAGTCTGGGAAGCATCCACCTCAATGATCTCCAGATTCCTGGCATTCTCTTCAATGTCCGTTACGGTAGGTGTCAGATCCTTTCCTTCCGCGATCTTAATAAGACCCGCTGCCTGCAGTACATTCAGGGCTCTTCCGCCGTTTACAGCATCGTTCGGGATCGCGATCTTTCCGCCTTCGGGAATCTCATCCACGGATTTCACCTTTTCGGAATAGACATTCAGTGCCGTGATCAGCGTATCTCCTATGGCATCGATCTCATAGCCGAAGGTTTCCTTTTCCTTGTTCAGGTAAGTGTAATGCTGGAAGGAATTGATATCGATATCTCCTGCATTCAGCGCTGCATTGGGCTGGGTGTAATCGGTAAAGAATACATATTCAATGTTGACACCCTTTGCCTTGAACTCCTCTACGATGGGATCCCAAACCGTCTCATCGCTGCCGCCCATGATCCCGAGCTTGACCGTAACGTTGTCGTAGGTCTTCTCCTCGGAAGCCTCCTCGTTTGCTTCCTCTGCCGCATCCTCAGTAGTTTCCAAAGAAGCATCCTCGGCCGTCTCTTCCGGTTGCGCCTCTTCCTCACTTGCCGCCGGCTCTTCGGAAGCCGCTTCCTCCTGCACCTGCGGGGCGGGTACCTCTTTTGCATTTGTACTGCCGCAAGCGGTCAGGCCCAATCCTGCAAGCAGTAACAGTCCGAGTAGATTGATCGTTTTCTTTTTCATAATGTTTTCCTCCTCCATCTTTGTAAGATGGACTCAGTATAGTCACTCCCTGCTCCGCCGTCCAATAGTACTAAATGATACCGGTTAATAGATACAGCCTATATCCCTCACCTTTCGCTCAGATAGGCCTTCAGCTCTTCAATGTAGATCCCTGCGGGCGTGCTGAGCCTGCTGTTTTTTCTGGTGATATATCCGATCTCCATATTGGAGGCGGGCTTGCCCTCCTCGGTCACAAACGGGATCGCCACATAATCGGAGCCGTTGATCTCCTCGCAGATGATCCCGGAGCAAAGGGTGTAGCCGTTCAGCCCCACCATGAGATTTAACATGGTGGCCCTATCGCTCGCCTTGATGGTCCTGGTGTATTCCTCGGTGCTTAGGATCTCCTCCGCGAAATAAAAGGAGCCTGCGCCTCCCTGTTCAAAGGAAAGGCACGGGTAATCCGCCAGCTGTGAAAAGCGGATGCTCTTTTCCCCCGCCAGGGGATGGCCCTTATAGATGTATACGTAGGCATCGCACTTTGTCAGCTGTGTGAACTGCAGATGGTTGCTGCGAAGCACCTTTTCGATGGCCATGCGGTTAAAATCATTCAGGTATAAAACGCCGATCTCCGAGCGGCCGGTGGAAACGTCCTCGATCACTTCCATGGTCCTGGTTTCGCGGATGGCGAATTCATACTCCTCGGTATCGTAGGTCTTCACCATCTCCACAAAGCTTTTCACCGCAAAGGAGTAATGCTGGGTGGAGATCCCGAACTTTTTCTTATAGCTGCCCTTTGTCACATACCGATCCAGCAGCGCATCGTATTGCTCCACCACGCCTCTGGCATATTGCAAAAATTCCTCGCCGTCCGATGTCAGATGCACGCCTCTTTTGCTTCGGTGAAAGATACTGATCCCAAGCTCCTTTTCCAGTTCCCTGACGGAGCTGGTAAGGGAGGGCTGTGCGATATACAGCACCTCGGATGCTTTGTTCAAAGATCCGGTCTCCGAGATCTTGATCACATAAAACAGTTGTTGTATCGTCATATCCCCGCATAATCTCCTTTTTTCTATGGTCTGCAAGCGCCATACAATAAATGAGTGACCCGGTCCGTATTGAACCGGGTCACTGTTATTAAATGTTGAATTTCTCTTTTTGTAAATTCTATGATTCTGATTACTGATGATAGGTTTTATTTATATCAAACGATCACAGGCATCTGGCGGCGATCAGACTGACATTTTCAAAGGCCCTGAGCCGGTCTTTTTTGCCGTCAAAGTAGACCGCCTGTACCTGATGGGGCCAGTAGAAGGTCCGGATCTGAAAGCCGCACCTGCAGAGCATACAGTGGATCTGATAGTGCTCAAAGCCCTGGCACATCTCTTCTCCAAGCGAGGCTGTGAGCTTTTCCAGCTGCTCTACGCGCCCCGGGAAATCCTCTCCCTTGATGGGATAATCAAAAACCAGTTCATTGCCGCGAATTGACAATGCGGAGATTTCCTCAAGCGTGTTGGAAAGCTGCTCCATGGTCAGATAGTAGGTCACTCCCAGGATGCTGAAAAAGCTCTTGACCTCCGGGTCAAACCCTGCCTCCAGCAGCTTTTCATGCATACGCTCCCGTTCAAAATCCACGGCGACGTGATGCACATTTGCCGGGATCACCCACTCAAGCTCTCTGATCCGATCCAGCTTATACCGCTGCGTATCCGGGTGATCCACCTCGTAGATCTCGATGTCCGGATTGTCATTCCGGAAGCCAAAGGTGTCCCCGCCGGCGCCCAGGATTACGTACTGGATCCTTTTATGCTCACCTGCAAAACGAAGGAGTCTTTCCTCACTGAACAGGATCCTTGACAGGGGGATGGGCGCAAGGTATTCGCCGATCACCTGCTCCGCCTGCTCCTTCATCAGCTTCTGTGAATCGATCAGGCCATCCAAGATCTGTCTGTAAACGCTCTCGTACTCCTCCTTGCCCAGAAGATCAAAGGCCAGATAATCGTCATAGATCTTATCTCTCGAATGGTAGGAGTGCCATGCTCTTGCAAAGGCGCAAAGCTTTGCCGTTATACTTTCTCTGTCCGTTACCATATCTTCCCCTCATTCCGATTTGTATAAACGAAATGAAGTATAGCACCGGATCTGAATGTGCACCAATACAAAGCGCGCCTGCATTCTGTTTTCGGATATATGATTTTTCTATATCCCGCCGCAGCTGCGAGGGGCTTTCGCAGCTTTTTCAGATGCCGTCTTCTTTGTGGATCACGATCCTGCCGTCTTCGTAATGGATCTTGACGCGGTTTGAAGTGATCCCTGCCATTTCCCGCATGTTTTCGGACAGCCGCACTCTTCCCGCCTTATCCAGGATCGCATATTCCTCGTGGGAGTCTCCCTCCTCTTCGCCCTGTGCCTGCTCTTTTTGCTCTATATCCTCACCGGCTTCGAGCTTCTTTTTGAATTCATCCTTCATAATACGCTCTGAGCTGATCTTACCGTCGGAGATCATCACCACTCTGTCCACGCGGTCCACCAGACTGATATCGTGCGTAACGATCACGATCGTGATCCCCAGCTTTCGGTTGATGGAACGGAACAGATCCTGCAGCATGATCGAGGTTTTTTTATCCACCGCCCCCGTCGGCTCATCCATCAGCAAAAGCTCCGGCTCATTGATCAGTGCCGTTGCGATGGCGACTCTCTGCTGCTCTCCGCCGGACAGTTCCGTCGGAAAGGAATTCTCTTTGTCCGAAAGGCCAACCGCCTCCAAAAGCGCGCGCGTCCGCTCCCGCTTCTTTTTCTTGCTCATGGTGGAAAACAAAAGCGGCATTTCGATATTTTCCGCCACGGTCAGATAGCCGAGCAGGTTGTCGGTATTTTTCTGCCATACAAACCCGATGTGATCGCGTCTGAAGTCGGAAAGCTGCGCATAGTTCATCTCCGCCAGGTTTTCCCCGCCAAAATAGACAGCCCCCGCAGACGGGGTATCGAGACCGCCCAAAAGGTTCAGGAGGGTCGATTTGCCGCTGCCCGATCTTCCGATGATCGCCATCAGCTCGCCCCTTTGGATCTCCAGATCAAGCCCCTGCAGGGCCATGACCTCAATGCCCTTGGACTTGTAGATGCGGACCAGCCCGTCGCATTTGATATAGGGTTCGTTTGTGGTCTCTTTTGTGATCTCCTCTGCCATATCCCTGTCCTTTTACATCCGTACGATCTTGTCAGCCAGTTCCGCCAGCCGTCCGTCATGTGTAGTCATGACAACCGTCAAATTTTCCTTGCGGGTCAGCTCCAGAAAAAGCTCCGCGATATGAATGCCCGTGACGGAATCCAGAGAGCCTGTGGGCTCGTCTGCAAACAACAGATCCGGCCTGTGGGCCATCGCTCTTGCAATGGCAACTCTCTGCCTCTCTCCGCCCGACAGCTCGGACGGATAATGATCCGCGCGGTCCGCAAGCCCCACGCACTCGAGTACCTCTTCGATCCGCTGATCGATCTTCTCAAAATCGCCGTCGCCGAAGTTTTTTTTGCTTCTTGCAAAGCCGGACGTGCGAAGGCAGAAATCCACATTTTCTTTTGCATTCAAAACCGGGATCAGCGCCACGGACTGGAACACAAATCCCATGCGATAGCGGCGCAGTCTCTCCCTGTCCTCCTCGCTCATCCCGGAGTAGGCAATGGCAGGCTCCGTTTCCTCTCTTTTTCCGATAAAGGAGATCTCCCCGTCCGTTGCAGCGTCCAGGGTGCTGAGCAGATTCATGAGCGTCGTCTTTCCGCTGCCCGAACGTCCCATCAGCATCACAAGCTTGCCCCTCGGAACATCGAGATTCAGATGATCCAGAACCGTCAGCGGTCCGCCTCCTGTTTTATAGGTCTTGATCACGTCCTTTGCCAAAAGGATCGGATCCTCTTCGCCGGTGATATAATCCTGCACGGGTTTTTCGTACGCCTCCTGCGCCTGATTTTTTTCTGTTAAAGCCTGTTCCATCGTCTCAGCCATTAGTCATCCCCCAGCTTCAGCGCTTCCGTAATATTCATGCCGCTCACGATCCGCCTAAGGATCAAGATACAGATCACAACCACCACCAGAAGAACGGCCAGGATCCGCAAAAGATCTCCGCCTACGGCACTGATGAAGATCGGAACGTTATGCTTCTTCGGCAGGTAAACCGCCGCGAACACCGGTGCAAACAGCCAGCTGGCAAGGCATCCGGCCAGGACACCGGCCATGATCGAGGTGATGGATAAAAAGATCTGTTCGATGGCCAGCATCTTGTTGATCTCTTTTCTGGTGATCCCCATTGCCCGGTATATACCGAACATCAACTCTCTGTCGCGTATGGACGTCAGCCAGTAGATCAGATAGCCGATCATACACAGCAGCAGCGCGATCAGAAAGTCCGCCGTAAAGATACCGTTTGTGATCTGCATGATCGGTGTCGATTTTTCGTCGATCAGATCCTCCTTCCAGGAGCTGACTTTTTTCAGATATCTGCCGCTGCCCGCAAACGCCTCATCCACCTTTTGTTTTATGGTCTGTGCACTTTTATCTGTTTTGATCCAGATCTCATACGGAATGCTGCCAAAGGAGCTGGTCAGCTGCATTTCATTGATGATCACCAGATAGTTTTCGCTCATTTCGGTATTGCCTTCGGCATCCAGACCATAGCTGTAGCGCTCATACCCCGGCCAGGCATCCACGATGCCCTTGATGAGGAAGAAATCCTCTGCATACAACTCATCCGTGCCGACAGGCTCCGGCGCCAGCTTCTGGATCTTTATCGTATCTCCCACATTCAGCTCCAGATCCGTGGCCAGATTCTGGGAGATCAAAACGCCGTCTCTTGTCTCGGAAAGCGCATTCAGATAGTGGTACCAGTGCTTGTCCAAAAGTCCGTCCCGCAGCCTTGCCACCTGGCCGAACTGCTTCGGATTGATGCCCATGATCGACACCTCCGTGGGGATCTGTCTGCCGATGGTCACATAGGTCTGATTATCCACGATCACCTTGGTAAACTCCGGCATCGTCCCATCCGCGGCAAGCATCTCATACGCTCTAAGATCCGGCTCCGTGTAATGCCATTTTCCCGTGGACGGATTGATATGCAGATACCAGAATTCGTTCAGCCGCACATCCGCGCCGTTCTCATAGCGAAGCCTCTCTTCCTTGTTGGAGTTGATGGTCCGCGCCATATTGGCGTTAAAGCAGCTCATTGCCATCATCATCACAAGAAAGACGGAGATCACAGAGGACGCCCCGCGGGAGCGAAGGATCTGCACCATACCGACATAGACCGGCGGTGTAAACCGTCTTTGCCGAAGCTGAAACAAAAGCCTTGCCGCAAAAAAGATCAGCCGCAGCATCAGCATACCGCAGGCCAGAAGAAAGGCCGTGGAATCCATAAAGATCACCGGATCGATCCCTTTTCCCTTTAATACGTTCTGAGAAAGCTCGGGAAGCTGCTTCTTATAGTTGTAAAGAAGGTACAAAGAAAACAGCAAAAGGATCACATCCAGATAGTATCTCTCCCAGAAGGTGGTGCTTGCCTTTGCACGGGTATTTTTCTTTTTTCTGAAAAAGGCCAGAACCGGCAGCAGCATCACCAGCACCGCCACGGCCGCACCGGCCAGAGAAGCCCAGACCATTTCCATGTTCATCTGATAGGTCGTGGTGCCAAGTTCAAAGGAAAAGCTCATGAAATCATCCGCCCGCGCCAGCATCCTGCCGACAAAGTATCCGAGAACGATCCCCGGCACGATGGATAAAAGCGCCAGCAAAACCGACTGCAGCACATACAAAAGAAAGATGCGTTTGCGTCCGAGGCCTCTTTTTTCCAGCGTCAAAAGCTCCCAGCTTTCGGAATCGATGATACGGAACGAGATCAT
>JAILHW010000013.1 GCA_024695605.1 Lachnospiraceae bacterium
GCATTCCAAAAGAAATTCATAACGGGCGCTTACCCAACGCTGAATAATGCGGCGCTGGATGCGCGTCAGGATCTTTCGCAGGATGAAAAGGAGTTAAGGAGAGGGGGGCTCAGACCGGATCCCGGCAGAACGTCTGCCGGCTCCTACATCATCTCCAGACTTGCATGGGAATCCAAGGAGCGGGAAAAGAACGGACTTGCCGGCTATACTCTGGAACAGATCGTCAGTCTGAATGAACTGGAAGAGCAGAAACGTAAATATGCGCAGGAGTTCAAGGAACTCTGTGAGAAATACGATACAGATACCTATTGTGAGAACCTGCTGAACGGAACGAAAGCGCTGATGGAGATGCATGCAGAGCGCTATCCCGCTCAAGAGATATTCACCAGTGAAGAGAAGATGCGTGAGGCATTTCTCGGAAAAGTATCCGGAACGGTCAGCTATGTATTATTTGATAATAAGCAGGAACTGGAGCACTCTGTGCCATTGCAGGTGTCTAAGGGTCTGTTTGCCACGGAAGCGGAAGCAGATCTCTACCTTACCGGGCTTGCCGACTACGGTTCGGTAGGTATGATGATTGCGGCGAAGGATGTCTATGAGCGGGGTGTTGCGGCAAGTGAGGAGAATATTCAGCAAGGAATCGGTACACCTTATGCATACGAAGTGATGATGGACGGGATTCATGAGCGGCTTGCGCAGGGGCTGGAGCCCTATGAGGGGTGCCAGAAATTTTACTTTGATTACGGTACTGGCGGTCCGCTTGCAGACGAGGATGTCCTGAGCAGTATCCCTGCGCTTTCCAATGCGCTGAATAAGAGAACTGCAGACAGCCGTGAGAAGCTGGTGAACGGCACCTTTTTCGATACTTATATCATCGATCTGGAGAAATTGAAGGATCTGGTGGATGAAGATGCGGATCCGGAGGAGTACAAGGCGTGTGTACAGGAGGTGACGCCCCAGCAGAAGGCGAAGCTCAAAGAGGCGCGTCTGGACACCATCGAGAAGAATGCATTGGATTACCGGATGAGTCAGACCGAAGAGGCGCGCAGAAGACTGCTCACTGACGCGGAAACAGGACAGATCCTTAAGCCGGAGGATCTGCAGGAGCTCTCCGACGAGGAGCTTGAAGAAGCCTCCAGACTTTACCATGAGATTTTTGACCCTGTCATGGAACGTCCCGGGGTGAAGGAATACCTGAAAGAGCATCCGGATAAGGATGTTTATGACCTGTTCCGGGTTGGCTCCATTCCTCTGAAGGAGTATCTGGGCGGAGAAGTAGATGTGTTTATGAGCTATCAGGATGGCGAGAAAGCCCTGCAGGAGATGATCCTGCTCCTTTCGACGAATCCCGGGATCCCCTTTGGTTACGTCACCATCCGTCCGGATCCGGTGACCGGTGCCTATGTGGAGGCGGGGCAGGAGCAGATTTTTGATGCGGCGGAAAGAAACCGCATTGTGAGCGAGCGGCCGGAGCTGACGTCACTTGCAAGTTACCGGAACTGGTACAAGCGGTCGTACCCTGCGCTGTCCACGGAGCGTTACACGGATGAGGATTGGAAGGAGCTGTATGAAATCGAATTTCGCAAAACTTCAGACAGCGGTCTGATCGCGGCTGACCGGGTGATCAGCCTGAAGGAACTGGAGGCAAAGGGAGATCAGGTACATTATCAGAGCGGAATTTTTGCCCGGGTGGAATCCCTGTACGGTGCGAAGCCGCTGTATGTATCGGAGTATGCCGGCAAGACGAACGGCAGTTTTGAGGGCCGGGTATACAGCAGAGATGAATTCAAGCAACATATGAAGGAGCTGAATGCGGGAAGCTTCGCCAACGGGGAATTTGCGACACTGGCCTATTTCACGGCGCTGAATCCTGCGGTGGTGGATGATCCGGTGCAGTCGGCACATCTGAGTGAAGAGGCCGTTCCCCATGATATGAAGGTGCGTGCAGGCAGTCACTTCTGGACGGTAGATTTCAACCAGACGGGGCAGCCCCGGGCAAACCTCGGAAAGACTGCATTTGCCGGGAAGATCGCTCCTGCCAGAGAGACGGCGGAAAAGCTTATCGCAGAATACGACAAGGGCAATGTACAGCCTATGGCGGATATGATCGCCTTCGGCATCAGGGATATCTGTCTGACGGCGAAGACACAGGTAAGCTATACAGACACAAAGTGTACAGCTGCCCATATCGGCTATATGCTGAAAAATCTCACGACTCTCATGGAGGAACGTGAGGATCTCATGGAAGCGGTGAAGGACCAGCTGCAGGACGATGAACTGGAAATGATGCAGGTCATGCTCAAGCTGTATGAGATGGCAGAGCAAAAGGAAGAGGCGCTGCAAAAGCTTACTGCGGCTGAGAACGGAACACCTTTGTCCGACAAGGATCGCGAGCGCTGCATTGCCCAGATCGCTACCTTCGACCATTATGCGCAGCTGTGGAGCGACAACCGGAAAGCCTATGAGAATTCCGAAATCTACCGGAACTTCGTGGAAGAGAATATGACGAAGATGGTGGCGAAGGAGACCACACCGGAAGATCGGATGGCCTTGGAGCATTATGGGGACGATTTTGACCGGCTAGCGCAGGATATGGCTCCCGGACTGGCGGAGGAGATCCTGGATAACGAAAGACAATACGCCTTCGGAGAGGCGGCTGTGGAGGATCTTGCAGCATTACGTGCCTTTTATCAGAAACACGTTGCTTTGTACCGTGAGGCAGATGACGCATATCATGCGGAGAAAAATGCGCAGGGGCAGTATGTGGTCACGTCGGAGCAGGCACTTGCAACACAGCAGAAGAAAGCCGAGGCGGAGTATCGGTTGGATAAGATGACGCAGCTTCTGGTACAGGGCATGACGGAAGCGCAGGGCAAACGGGTCTTTGAGCGGTATAACGCACAGGCGGCTCAAAAGGGATCAGAGCTCCTAAGATGGGATGCGAAGAGTGGAATGAAGAATCTGGAGTATGCCGGAAGCAGAACTATTATGAACAATGCAGCCCCTGATCTGTACTATGATCTGCTCTTTGACGAGGCGGCCAAGGGCGCGGTGCACATAAAGGGAGCAGGCGAGAAGCTTAAGCAGCAAAAGCTGCCGACAGAGTGGACGCTGGAGGAGCGATCCGATTACCCGCTGAAGGAAAAGATTGAGACCTTAAAGCACTCCTTCCGCACGAGACGAAAAGAGGAGCGGGAGGCAGCCGAAAAGGAGGGTAAGGTCTTCGCGGAGGATGAGCTTATACCGATGGAAGAAGTGGAGGCGATGCTGGATACGGTAAACAGCCATCTGTCAGTGCGTAAGGATGCTTTTCAAAAGTTTATTCATGACCATGAAGACAGGAGCCATGTATCAGCGGTGTTGGAATACCATACCATGCATTCCATGAATGAGTATCACGGAGCCGGATATGAGGATATGGGTGAGTTTCATGTCTATGGCGGTATTATCACAACTATGGTGATCAAGCCGGAGAAGGAACAGATGGTGGATCAGCTGCTTCAGGATCCGCCAGAGATCTCGGAGGATGTGGCGGTGAATGTTGCAGGCATCATTCACAAGATGGAGGAGTACGGTTTTATTACCGGACAGTCGATTGCAGAGCAGGGAACGAAGGTCTACGGCTACGAGAAGCTCCTTGCAGCCAAAAAAGAGCTCCAAAAGGCTGTGGAAGACGGCGACCTGGAGAAGATTGCCGAGGCAAACGAGGCTTACGAGAAGGTTCATGCCCAGGTGCAGGAGATCCACGATATGATCAGGAAGGCATTTCCGGGGGAGACCTTTGTGCCCGGCAATGTGGATACCATTCGAACCTTCGGTAAGGATGCGATCCCTGTGGAATTCTCCGGGGATTATCTGACAGACAGTAAGTTCAACGGGCTGTTTCAGGTGGGTGAGTATGCAAAACGTCTGGGGGTTTCTATTGAAGACTACCTGAAAAATCCGGGCAAGTGCATGTATGAGAGCTTCCAGAAGATCATTGCCGAAAAGGGTGTGGAGAGTATCACAAAGGATCACAAGAATTTCATGGAGTCCTTTAATGACTTGATGGAGAAGGAGGAAGAAGGACTTTCCAATAACTTTATGAAAGCCACCACCGGCGGGGAGGTAGGATTGGCAGTGGGAAGAGGCTTACAGGGAGTCTTTCTTTTAGAGTCTGATCCGCATAAGCGGGAAGAGATGATGCGGTATCAGCAGCATGTGATCCAGCTTGTGGATGTTCTGATCAACAAGGAAGTCAATGAAATGAAGTTTTACAACGATGCCTTTACCCAGATTACCTTCGGACGGAACATGGAACCTGAGCTGGTGGCACGCATGAAAAACGGACTCAAGGCAGCCTTCCTGGAGGGAGGACCCATCACGAAGAAGCACCTCCCTTATGTGCATACGGATGAAAAGGGAGTAAGGATTTCGGATCCGTTGAATTATCAGGGACTTTTGTCACAGAAGGATCAATATGCGAACCTGACGAAGCAGTACACAGAGATCCTTGCGGATGCGAAGAATTGTGAGTATTCCATGGTGAAGACGCTTATTCAGGAAGCTATGCTCGACTATCTCATGGCACACCCGGAGGACAGGGAGCGTAAGGAGTACAAGGATCTGGAGCAGCTGGCCTTAGGTGCTGTGAAGGATCTGGAAATCAGTGCAGGTGAAGCGTCTGTCAATGAGAACCGGTATCATAAATGGCAGACTGCCATAGAAGCGGAGCAAAAGTCTCTGGCACAGCGCGAGCTGGATGATGACAATCTGTTCCGGAAGGAATACATGGTGAAGCAGGCGAAGCTGAACAAGCTGATCAAGCTGGAGAGCAAGAAGTCTCGTTCCTCGGGAAGTCTTAATCCCATAGAAGAATCGAAGGAGGTCAGGGAGCTTAAGGAAGAGCTGCGGGAGATGATCGACGAGCGTATGCAGCAGCTGGCGGACGGATACCGGGCAAAGGAAGTGACGGAAACCTATCTGGTGGCACGCTATGAGCAGCTTACAGCGCTGCGCGATGACCTCACAAAGAACATCAAGAAAGAGTCACTTCCGGAGTTTGTGAGCACTGTTGATCCCGAACAGCGCAAAGCGGACTTGCAGATGATCAACGAAAGAGTACAAAATCGGGCGTATGAGGGACATTTGAAGTCTCTGGAGGCTTATATCAGTTTCCGTCTGGAGCAGGATCCGAATCTGGAGAGAGGAGATCTGAGCAACGAGGATTGGCGTGAGGCCTACAACAGCGCGATTCGCACGGACGCAGCGCAGTATCGCAATCTTTCTCCGCTGCCGGGACAGGTCAGAGATTCCGTGAGAAGTGTGGGGTTACCAAACGTGGAGAATGACCTGGATGCTTCACAGAGCAGAGAGCAGGATGTCCGACAAAGTGTCCGTCAATCGAATGCAGAGGTGGACAATCGCGGACGCCATACAGAGTTTTATCAGGAGATTGCGGAGCATCTGGAAGAGGACGTCAAGGAGAGACATGTACATTTGTCCGGCATTGAATTGTCCAGAAATATGAAGATCAGTATACTGGAGAGAACGCTGACGGATAATATTGCGGATATTAAGGATCCTGAGGTCGGAAAAGACGTGGAGGAAAAACTCTTGAAAGCCATTGCACATCCTGTGGCCTTGGAGCTGATCCAGTCCAGAGGCGGTGTTGTGCCGGCCGGTATGGGTGAAGTGGGATTTGTGAAAAAAATGACGCAGGATAAGAGCTTCAAGGCTGTTGTGAAGCCCTTGCTGGAAGAGATCCATGAGGAATGGTCCAAGACCAAGAACCCGGAGGCGGAGTTAGCTTCCGCAAAGCATCTGGTGAAGCTGGTGGAGGACGGGACGATCCTGCATGCGTTCGGTCTGGAGACCAAGGCGCAAAAGAAGGGAATGCCCGGAGCAGGCGTCAAGCATGCCAAGACGCTCGCACAGACGCAGGCTGAGGAACAGAAGAGAAAAGTAGCGGAGGAAGCCAGAAAGCAGAAAGCCGCGGAGGAGGCAAAAAGGCAGAAAGGTGCACCAGAGGCGAAAAAGCAGAATGATAAGCAGCCGGTACTGAAAGGACCCGGAAACCATTGAGAAAAACAGGAGTTGTCCTTCTGATTGATGAGAAGGGCAGCTCCTGTTTTCGCTGATCACACTCTCGCGGATCAGGTAGGTCAGCATCCAGTCGGTTCTGTGAACCGGGACATAGTACATGGTTTCCTTGATCCCGCGTCATAAGTAAACGATACGAAACCGCTTTTCCCTTCGGCAAAATCCTGCCGCAGTGCCTCAAGTCCCTGGTCTGTCTCAATGTCGGCGTGCTCCAGCGCGTTTAACAGGTTGTCCTCGCTAGCGAGACCTCCGAGCACCATGTTGGTGAGAGAACTGCCATCCTTGCCTGATATGCCTGCAGCTTTTCCGTGCTGCCTAAGTCTTCCTTCTCCAGAAGTCCGATAGCGACATCCATATTGTTGATGTATTCGTTCAGTTTGGAAGACACAACCTGCTCACGCCGTCCGGCGAGTTCGTCCAGATAGAGCAGGCTCACACTGCGCACGGCAGCCTCCGTATCGTGGCTGGCGCTCCTGCCCAGCCAGTAAGTGCCGGGGATCAGGATCAACGCAACAGAAATCCAGAAATCCAAAGGCAAGTTCTCTGACATAATTATTGTGATTTATAGAAAATAATGGTAAAATAGCGGGAAAGAATGACAATGTGCTTAAGGATTATGAATTTGGTGTTCTGAAAATCGATATGTCTCTGCTACGCAACTTTAATTGCGGTTTGAGCAAGATCATATCTTCCGTAGGGAATATGTCAAAAATGCTTGTTACCCACTGCAGAGGGGCGGTGTAAAAGCTGCAACCGATAGACAGAAAAAAGGGTATATAGTATAGGATCCCGAAAACGGATCAAAAGATCTGGGAAGAATAGGCAACCGATGATCCGGAATAGACAAAACTGACAGCTATGGGAAAGGAGAAGCACTATGGCAATCACAGCAACGCAACTGAAGACGACGATCGAGGAATTGATGACAAAGGCCAGAGATCCACAGACTGTGGCGAAGGAAAAGAAGGCGAGCATGGCGGAGGCGCTTGCCTATTGGCTTGAACTGATGAGGGCAGGAGAGGCGGAAAACATCGACTTCGACCTGGATCGCGTCAACAGGGATATGACCCGGATCTACAACGGTGATGCCCTGAGCGCCGTTGAGCGTCAGGGGAAACTCGCGGAGTTTGTCTCCCTTACCCCCAAGGCATTAAACGACCGGCTCGAAGCTCTGGATCAGGAGATCAGCCGCTATGCCGGGGCGGGAGAGGAGAAGCCGGCGCGTGCAGGCAAACTCTATGCGCAGATGAACGCGACATGGCGTGTCGCCTCCAACAGTGATGAGTTTAACGCCGCAAAGCAGGCGATGCAGGATATTTCCGATCAGGTAAATCCCACGCAACTGGACAATTACCTGGCTGCTGACGCCGTACAGAAGTATGTGGCAAAGAATCTGAACAAGGCCAAATCCGCAGTCGGCATGACCCGTATGGCTGTGTCGCTGGCATTCCTCAAGCAGACCATGTCCAGAGAAAGCTTTGCGGCATACTGCAATAATCTGAATGCGCTGCGCGGGATGAAGGGTACCATCAATGAAGAGAACAAGCTTTCCTATAATGTCAACGAGCCCCGCTGCATAGAGCCGGACACCGTCGGCATGGTGGGAGAGGTCTATCACACTTTCAAGGAGCGGTTCCATGAGTATGCGGCAGGCAGCATGAAGGATAAGGAGATCGCTCCACGGGATATCGCCATGCTCACTGCGTTAAAGAATCTGGAGAAAAAGGGCGGAGCAGATCTGGTGGTGGAGCACGAAGCGCTTGTTGCTGAGCTTGAAAAGGTGCAGAAGGACAGACGTTTCCGGAATGCGCTCAGCACAAAGAGCCGTGTAGAACTGTTGGAGATGGCCTGGGGCGGCAATTTTGATACTCTGGACGGCTATACCAAGCCCCTGAATGCGATCCAGCAGGAGAGGGTGGCAGTGGAAAAGAACAGGATTGCTCAGGAAAAGGCGAAAAAAGAAGAGGCAGAGAGACAAAAGAAGTTGGAGGAGGAGCAAAAGGAGCAGGAGCGCATAAAAGCAGAGCAGGAGCGTCTGCAAAAAGAGCAGGAGCGCCTAAAAGCAGAACAGGAGCGCATAAAGGCGGAGCAGGAGCGCCTGAAAAAAGAGCAGGAGCTTCGGAAAACGCAAAGATCCCTGAAGGAGCTGCATGAGGAGCTTTTGCCTCAGGTACAGGAAATGGCCAATCCCCTGGCCCCTGTTTTTGACATTTGGGATGATGAAGCGCCGGACAGAAATACGGAGCTGTTTGCCAAGCTGATCACCCTTGGGGAATTCCAGCGATCCACGAGGGAAGAGACCAAGAAGAGGGAGGAGGCCAGGAAGAAGGAAGAGTCTCCAATGGAGGATAAGTCCCAAAAGGATTATACGGTCAATCTGAAGGAATACATGGACCGTGTTGAGACCCTGAAGAAAGATCCGATCGTGATCAAGATGGCAAAGCAGCTCAGGGAAGATCCCGATATGAGCAAGCTGATCAAGGCATATAACGATAATAAAAAGAATATGGTGAAATATAGCGAGGAGGAAAGGAGGATCTATCCGGTTGCACAGATGGCGGCAAGCCTGCGGAAGATGTATCAGGCGGAATTCGACAAGAAGTTCGCGACAATACCGGTCAGTGAGGTTTACGACTATATCTACAAGAATACCCCAAAGATCATAAACGGAGAGTGTACGATAAAGAAGCTTAAGGCTTTTGTGGCAACGTCTCTGGCAGTGACGGAGCTGAAGGAGAATGACAAGGGTGTCGAGGAGGCAAAGGTAAATAAAACTGCCATGACAGAACGCAGTAAGGAGCTGATGAAGGATCCAAGCGTCGGTACTCTGGCTCAATCTCTGGCCGGTCCTACCATGCAGGCTAAAATGAGAAAGATGTTCGTATCCGGCAAAAAGACGGGCAAGGATTTTGTAGAAATGGCTAACGACATGTACAAGGAGGCAGTAGCCAAGAATAAGCAGTTGAAGGAAAAAAACAAAGGGCCGATGGCCGGAAAATAAACGGGAAAAGGACAGTTCAAAACGATATGTTTTTTATGCAACTATTTGTGTCAGAATGGGGTATTCAGGATAGAGCAGTAAGATTTCAGAGCAGCAGGAAATCAAAATGTATATACAAATCTAAAACAACAGGAGGACAAAGAGATGCCGAATGGAGTCGGAGAAGAGCAGAAAATTCAGGAGCAGGGGGAAGGATTCAGAAATCTGAGCCCGGAAGAGCAGCAGAGAAAGCAGAAATATGACGCGATCTTTGAGAATCAGGCTCAATTTGATAAGCTGACCAATGGTGAGAAAAAGACAATGTTTCAAGACTTTCTCTTGCTGAATGCTAAAATGCATGACAATTATGAAGAAGGCAAGGAAGAGGCCATGATGCAGGAACTGAACAGGTCAAAGCAGTATCTGGATAAGGCCATCGATCTGTTGATCCAGAATGTAAAGACCGCGTCACTCTGCCAGCAGGAATTGACAGCAGAATATCTTCCGACGTTGGCCTTCGGAGAGACGATCTATGAGGCAGGGGAAAACAAAAAAGATATGCTGGATGAGTTTCAGCAGTATAAGCTCAAAGACCTGCAGGAGGATGACCTCGCCTTGCAGCAGGATGCGGCAAAGAATGCGCAGAAGGCTGCGCCTGAGGTAAAGGTTGAGGAAGTAAAGCCCAAAGAGAAGAAAAACGAGGAGGGCAAAGAGGAAGCAAAGCCCGAGGAGGTTAAGCAGGATAAGGTTTCCAGACCCTGGGACAATGTCGAGAATAAGAGGGATGTTGAGAAACTCTATGGTCCGGAGAAGGCAGACGACGGCA
>JAILHW010000154.1 GCA_024695605.1 Lachnospiraceae bacterium
GACATTGTTCATGAGGGTCATGCTTCCGGTATTGCTTTTTGCCTCTGCATTTATTGAAACAACTACCGTAGGAGAATTGATTGCGGCAATGTATGCCATGCATATGCCTAAGGCGATCGTGATAACTTTTGCAATGACATTACGCTTTTTTCCTACGTTTAAGGAAGAGATCGGAATGGTATATGATGCAATGAAGCTGAGAGGCTTAGGACTCTCATTAAAAAATATTTTCAAAAGACCAGGGATGATGTTTGAGGCGGTGGTAATTCCGATTGTAATGCGTTCGATGACGATTGCGGAAGAATTATCTGCGTCTGCCGTAACACGTGGAATCGACAATCCCGGAAAAAGAACAACCTTTATTCGGCTGAAAACAAAAGCGTCCGATTGGATACTGTTCTTTGTTGTGATACTTTACGGGACAGCTTTGCTGATTCTTAAGTATCGGATGTACGGGAGGCTGGGATGATAGAGATCAAAAATGTTACCTTCCGTTATGCCGGAAGCAAGATTGATAATATTACAGATATTTCTCTCACGATCAAAGATGGTGAGTGTATTGTACTTACCGGTGAGTCAGGATGCGGAAAAACCAGCGTTACCAGGCTTATCAATACGCTTATCCCTCATTTCTATGAAGGTCAGATAAAGGGTGAGGTTTTGATAGACGGGCAAAATGCAAAGAATCTGCAGCCACATCAGTTATCCGAAAAAGTCGGATCTGTTTTTCAGAATCCGCGTAGTCAGTTCTTCAGTCTCGATTCGGACAGTGAGATCGTTTTCGGAATGGAGAATGCGGGAATTCGGCGTGAAGAGATGGAAAAACGCTATGAGAACGTGGTGTCGGAACTGGGTATAGAGGAGCTTCAAAACCGGAAATTGTTTGATCTGTCCGGAGGACAGAAACAGATGGTGGCTTTTGCATCGGTATGCGCTCTGCAGCCTTCGGTATATGTGCTTGATGAGCCTACAGCCAATCTTGATCCGATCGCGATCCAGGAACTGAAAAAACTGATCATCAAGCTAAAAGCTCAGGGAAAAACAATCGTCATATCAGAGCATCGTCTCTATTTCCTGCGAGAAGTGGCTGACCGCATCATTCTGATGGATAAGGGACGAATTGATCATGAATACAGGATAGAAGAACTTCTGAATATGTCGGATGAAAGTTATAGGCAGCTGGGCATCAGAAGCATATATAAGACGGAATTGGAACTGCCGGTATTAAAAAGAATCCCTAAAACATCTCTGATCAGTAAAACAGAAAAGACATCTGCTTTGGAAGTTCGGGATCTGAAAATAGGATATCAGGCCGGACGACCTGTGGCTGAACATATCTCCTTTGCAGTCAATACAGGGGAGATCATCGGAATCATCGGCAGAAACGGCTGTGGCAAATCTACTCTGGCAAGAACTCTGTGCGGATTGCAGAAAGCACTGGGAGGAAGTATACAGTGCCGGTCAAAACGACCTTATATGGTTATGCAGGATGCGGATTATCAGCTGTTTTCGGATAGTGTATCGGAAGAGATAAGACGAACAGATCTTGGAAGTGACGTAGAACATGTTGACCGGATCACGAATAAGTTAAATCTGTTTGAATACCGGGAAAGGCATCCCATGTCTCTTTCCGGAGGACAGAAGCAGCGTACAGCAATCGGTGTTGCGGCACTGATGGATACGGATGTGCTTATTTTTGATGAACCGACAAGCGGTCTTGATTACAAAAACATGAATAAAGTTGCCTCTATTCTGAGAGAACTGGCACAGACCGGGAAAGCAATTCTTTTGATTTCCCATGACAATGAACTTTTAATGAAGGTATGTGATTACGTATATCCGTTTGGACGTATGTAAGACCGCCGGCATAAAAGAATAAAGATCAAAAGGAGCAAAATTATGGAAAAAATGAAAGCAAAGGATTTTATCACGTTGGGGATCTTTACAGTACTCTTCTTTGTGGTTGTAATGATCTGTGTATTCGCCTCTGCAGTAACGGTAGTGACATACGCATTTGGAAGCGCGATAGCGGCTGTTTTCGGAGGGCTGATCTATATGCTGATGAGGGCAAAGGTAGCCAAGCCGTGGGGAATACTGTTAAGCGGTTTTGTGGTCGGTGCTGTTGAGTTTCTTATCGGAGCCGGAATTGGAACAGCCCTTGGTTTTATCATAGGAGCACTCTTGGCAGAGTTCATTTCCCGTATAGGACAATATAAAAACTATATATTGAATGCTATAGGGTATGCGGTTTATATGTCCGGTTTTGCACTCGGAACATATCTTCCCATGGTTGTAATGACAGAGTACGTGGATTCCATGTCATCCTCAAACGGAGTAAATGCCGACTTCATGAATAAACTGCATGAATTTATGAGCGGTCCTATGGTTCTTGCCATCGTGGCTGTAACCTTCGTATGCGGATTGATCGGGGCATTTCTTGCAAAGCTCATTTTCAAAAAACATTTTGTGAAAGCGGGTATGATAGGGGGCAGTTCCAATGAATGACAATAAAAAGGCCAAAACCGGTCTTGCAAGGTGTATGGAACTGGCCGCAAAGAGAAAACCGCTGGTTATATTGTCAGCGTTTCTTTCCTCAGCAGCGGCAATCTGTTCTTTTGTTCCGTATCTTGCAATATACGGCGTGATAAAAGAAATCCTTCAGGTTTATCCCGATCTGGCCAGCCTGAATACAAAGATGGTCAGTATTTATTCATTTGCAGCTATATTAGGAATTTTGGGAAATCTGCTCAGCTATTTCCTTGCGATCCTTTGTTCTCATTTAGCTGCTTTCGGAACGATATACGATCTGAAGATAGGTTTTGCGGATCACCTGGCAAAGATACCGCTGGGATTTCATCTTAATATCGGAAGCGGTAAGCTGCGAAAGATCATGGAAGAGAATATAGACAGCATCGAAGGATTTCTGGCACATCAGTTTCCGGATTTTGTCGCATCCGTTACCAGCCCAATCGTGATGGTTATAATTCTGATCAGTGTGGACTGGAGATTTGGTCTTGCCTGCCTTGCAGGGATAGTGCTTGCTTTTGTTGCAGAGTTCATAGGTTACGGAAGTGGAGAGATGAAGGAGACGATGCAGCATTATCAGGAAGCGCTCGAAGATATGAACAATGCATCTGTTGAATTTGTCAGGGGGATGCCGGTTATTAAAATCTTTGGGAAAGAAGAATCATCTTTTGCAAGGTTAAAGGAAGCGATCGGAAAGTATACAGACTGGGTGCTGAAGTTTTCTTTGGAATGGCAGAACTGTATGCCGGCATTTACAACGATAGTCAATAATATCTATCTGTTCATGATTCCGGTTGGAATCCTTATCGGGAAAAATGCGAAAGATCCCAAGGCCTTTGCGCTTAACTTTATTTTCTATCTGCTTTTTGTTCCTTCAATAGCAGGTATCCTTAATAAGATCATGTACGTTTCCGAAAGCTTTATGGAAATCAACAGTAATGTTGCCCGAATGGATGAAATACTCTATATTGATGAGCTTCCGGACAACTCTAAAGCAGAACCGGCCGGATGTGATGTTTTTTTTGAGAACGTATCATTTTCATACGATGAAAGAGCGGAGCTTGCACTTAAAAATGTTAGTTTTACGGCTAAGGAAGGACAGCTTACCGCAGTAGTCGGTGCCTCGGGAAGCGGTAAAAGTACCATAGCGAATCTGATTTCCCGTTTCTGGGATATTGATCAGGGAAGCATAAGGATCGGAAACGCCGAGATCAAGGATATCTCACAGAAAAAGCTGATGGATACGGTCAGCTTTGTATATCAAGATACGTTTCTGTTTAAGATGTCGATTTCCGAGAATATACGTCTGGGAAGAAAAGATGCATCAGACGACGATGTGATAAATGCAGCAAAGCTGGCGCAGTGTCACGATTTTATTATGAATCTTCCAGATGGATATGATACTGTGGTCGGAACGAGCGGCATACATTTGTCGGGTGGTGAGCGTCAGAGGATTGCGATAGCAAGAGCGATACTAAAGGATTCACCTGTCATCATTCTCGATGAAGCTACCGCATTTTCTGATCCTGAAAACGAATATCTGATCAAGAAGTCTTTTGAGAATCTGACCAAAAACAAAACCGTGGTCATGATAGCACACAGACTTAGTACTGTACGTGATGCAGATCAGATCCTTGTGATGCATAACGGTGAGCTGGCAGAATATGGTACCCATGACGAACTACTGAATATGAATGGAAGATACAGCAGACTATGGGAAAGTTATGTCAAAACATTGGACTGGAAGGTAGGTGAGACGGCGTGAAAAGATTAAAGAAATTTTTGCTGCTATCGGATCAGGGATATGCTGATCTTAAGAAAGCAATACTTGCGTGTACACTTACCAATATGACCATGATACTTCCATTTATGGTGACAGTGATGACATTCCGTGAGATTCTGATATATTTTACG
>JAILHW010000166.1 GCA_024695605.1 Lachnospiraceae bacterium
TTTCCTCCTGTCTGGCTCTTTGATCCAGCTTTACACCGGTATTTTTTTCCGTCCAGTCCGCGATCTTCAAAAAGCTGTAGCGCCCGGCCTCGGAGGTCCAGTGATGATCCGTTTTATAAAAGTA
Source organism: Lachnospiraceae bacterium (assembly GCA_024695605.1). GTDB lineage: Bacteria > Bacillota > Clostridia > Lachnospirales > Lachnospiraceae > RGIG7926. The sequence goes on from JAILHW010000166.1 coordinate 125, forward strand.
ATCATAGGGATCGATGCCGTCCTCTTTCATCTCGGTTCTCAGATCCAGATAAGATACTCCCTTTGCATCCAGCGTCTTCATAAAAATATCGATATTCCGGTTGGCATAATCCACATACCCTGCGGGGATCACGCCCTCTGTCTGCTCACAGGCCCTCCGGATGGATTCTATCGTGCTCTCTCCGTCCTTACTCTTAGCCGCGCGGATGCTGCTTTTTCCGTCCGCGGAGCTGATCTTATCCGGCGGCAGGACAAAGAGAAAGTCTATGCCGCGCTGATACAGATAGTTCGAAAGCACCGCCACATTGGAGGCCTCCTTTCGAAGCTCCTTTTCAGGGACCTTTTCCTCCTTCAGGGAGGTGACATGATCGTTTTGCAGTCTGACAACACCGTTCATCTCGCGCTGCCCCAAAAGCCGTTTGATGCCGCCGTTAAGCTGCAGCAAAAGCTCCTTTCCCGGAAACAGGGCCGCATATTCGGTTTCGTTTTTCCGTCCAAGCTCCGGTGTCCACTCCTCGTTGATGGTCTCATGCCGGACATAGTATTTGATCACCTTTCCGTCGGCAAACAGTCCCAGCAGGCAGATGGCGGAAAAGAACCAGATGCAGAGGATGGTATAATGTGTTTTCTGTGTCATGTTCAAGCCTTTCAAAACTGGAAATACAAAAACGGGTTATGGGCACCGAGCACCAAAAAGGAGACGGCCCAGAAAAACAGCAGGGGCAGAGCGGCAAAATACAACGCGGTAAGAACCCGGGCGGCCGCGCTTTTTGGGCTTTTTTCACAAAAGGCAAGCAGCTTTTTGCGAAGGGGCATGCAAAGAAGAAGGGCCAGGGCGATAAAGATCCCGTATTCCCTGACAAGCATCAGATACCAGCCGCCGGAAAAGCCCATTTGCTCCGCGCCCGTGATCCCCAGCATCCGGGAAAGAAATGTCATTCCCTTTTCCAGCGTATCGGCGCGAAACAGTACCCATAAACAGTTCACGATAGCAAGCGTGATCACGCGGTAGATGCCCTTTGCGATGCCGTTTTGAAACCGCCCGGGACGGATCACGTATTTTTCCAGCACCAGAAATACAAAGTAGAGCAGTCCCCAGCAGACAAAGGTGAGATTGGCGCCGTGCCAGATCCCGGTCAGCAGCCAGACCACAAACAGATTGAGGATAGATCTTGCCGTCCCCCGCCTGTTGCCGCCCAGCGGAATATACACATAATCCCGAAACCAGCCGGAAAGGGACATATGCCACCTTCGCCAGAACTCCGTAACGGATCCTGCAATGTAGGGATGGTCGAAATTTTCCAGAAACTGAAAGCCGAACATCCTGCCAAGACCGATGGCCATATCGGAATAGCCGGAAAAATCATAATAAATCTGCAGGGTAAACAGGATCGATCCGATCCACGCCGCCGGGGTGCTGAGGGCCGCATAGTTTTCCAGATCAAAGATCTGATCCGCGATCACGGCAAGCTGGTTGGCGATCAGAACCTTTTTCAGAAATCCTACCAAAAAGCGCTCTGCGCCGATGCCAAGATCCTCTATGGTCTTCGGATCCTTTCCAAAGAGCCTTCGCCCCAGCCTTTCGGGATCCTCCAGCTGCGTAGCGATATCGTGATAGCGCACGATGGGGCCTGCGATCAGCTGTGGGAAAAAGCAGATATACAAGGCAAGGTCAAAGAGGTTTTTCTGCGCCCTGCCGCTTCGATACACATCGATCACATAGGAAAGTGCCTGGAAGGTGAAAAACGAGATCCCGATGGGAAGTGCGATCTCCTTTCCCGGAAGCGATATGCCGGGAATCAGATTACACAGGGATATGGTAAAGTACAGATATTTATACACAAACAAAAGGCCGATGTTCAACACAACAGCCACAAGCAACAGAAGCCTTTGGTGTCTTTTTTTTGCAATGCCGAGGGCAAGCAGGAAATTGATACAGACCGATGCCATCAGCACGAAGACAAAGACCGGCTCCCCGTAGGCATAAAAAAGCAGACTTGAGCAAAGCAGGATGACATTTCTCACCCTTCCCCGTGTCAGATAGTACAAAAGAAAGACTATGGGCAAAAACAAAAATACAAAATAAACACTCGAAAAAACCATATAGATCCTATCCTTCAGCCGCTGCGTCAAACAGCAGAACATATCCGTTTAAATACAGACAAAAATAATACATGAAAAACATGGCGGGAGCGGTCAAAAAGATCAGCACAAGCTGCAAGCCCACAAACAGGATCTTCCAGATCAGATCCCGATTTTTTCGTTTGATCGCCACGCCCAAAAGCACGCACAGCCCCAAAACCGGCCAAAGCACGTTGTAAAAGACGGGCAGCAGCGCATTGGTCCTGATATTGCCGCTTTCATAATGCCGGCAGGCCAAAAGCTCGATGACCTTCTGCCGAAGCGCCTGCCCCAAGGGGGCATCCATCAAAACAAAATAGTCTCTGTAGTCCCTGTCATAGTAGGAAAGCGACAGGATCGCATTGACATCCTCCCCGCCCGGATGGTTGATATACCCCGGATAGAATCCGTTGGTGTAGCAAAAGGTCTGCCACCGGTATTTCAGAAACTTCTCCGGATTATAGACGATCAGACGGATCGCCGCCTTCATAAAACGCGAAAGCTGCTCCTTTGGCACCACATCCTCGATGTTCCAGTACTGGCTGATGTTGCGGACCGAGGCATTCTGCCGAAGGAGCCGGACATCCACCAGCTCATTGATGGTCATGATATCATCATACACATCCGGTCCCCGCAGACTCTCCGCCTCCGTAAACAGATTGGCCAGCGGATTTAAGACCAGGGAGATCGGATACTTGTTCTGTCCGTTTTCGGCGATCTTGTTAGGAATCGCAAACATCCCCCGGAAGACGCAGATCAAAAGCAGACAGAGAAGGGCCTGCCGGATGGTTCTTTTTTTCCAAAGCCACAGCGCCAGCGGCAAAAGGAGCAGCAGGTAGATAAACTCGCTTCTCCAGGCACAGATCAGTCCGCACAGGATCGTCAGGGGCAAAAGTCCCCGCATGTTTTCTTCTTTTCCCTCCGGCAAAGCGGCCAGCTTGTGCAGAAACAGCAAAAACAGCCATCCCACCAGGGAAGCACGCAGGGTAAACAGATCGGCATCGATCACCGGAAGCAAAACGAAGGGCACAAAGACCAGATACCGCCTTCCTTTTTTGCCGTTTTCAAACCGCTCCTTTACCACCACCGCAAAAATGCTGCAGATCACCAGCAGCTGAAAACCGCAGATCGCCGCCATGGAGGGGAAAAACATAAGCGCGCAGATATAAAACAGACTCGTAAGACCGCTCTGCATGGCCGACAGTTTGAAGTCCAGCGCCGCATTGATGGTATAGAATTCATCCCCCTTAAAGATCCCGGGCCAGCAAAGCAGCCAGAAGATGCCGATGAAAACGAAGTACAACAGGAAGTATTTCAGATACGACAAAAAGACCCTGTCTCTGCGATACAAACGGTAAATGACATCCAGAAACAGTGCATACACAAAAACGGTAAACAGCACAAACAAAACCGGGATCCCGTACATATAGCCTTCGGGGTGGTCCGGCCAGTGGAAGGTCACCGCATCCCGGCCGTACACCAGGCCGATATGGGCCGCTGCCAGAAGCGTTGCCACAAACAGCTGCAACCCCCAGCCGATTCCCTTCGGCTTTCGCTCTTTGTCTTTCTTATCCATCGATCTTTCCTTCAAAATGATAGCTGCCGCCACAAAGGATCTTTTCTCCAAAGCCCTCGATGGGCAGCACAGCTTTTGCAGATGCACCCGGCGGGAGCAGCAGATCAAAGGATACCGTCTGCCGATCCGGCGACACCTGCCAGTCAAATTGTATCATACCATAAACGCTGTCAAATCTGCTACAGACTTTTGCAGGCAGCTGCTCAAGAACCAGCGCCTTTGAAAGCTTCTCATAGGGCGGAATGGAAGGCTGTATCAAAATGGGCTGCGCCTGCAGATGGTCCACCCGAATCCCGGCCATCCGTTCATACATCCATCCGGCCACACTGCCTTCATTGAAGTGGTCAAAGGAATTCATTGCCGCATCCGCAAAGCCGTTTTCCTTCGTATAGGAATCATAGCGCTCCCAGATCGTTGTCGCGCCCTGTCTTACCGAATACATCCAGGAAGGATTTTTGTCACCCAGAAAAACCCGGTAGGCAAGATCCTCTCTGCCGATGTCGCACAAAACGGGAAGCAGCAAAGGCGTTCCCGCAAAGCCACACATCACCTTGCAATCGTTTTTTTCCACATTCTCTGCCAAAAGGTCTGATAAGGTCTTTTCCGGATCCGTTCCCAAAGCATCGCCTGCCCGATACAGCTCATAGCGCAGCAAAAACAAAAGCTCTGTCTGGGTAAACCCACTGTCTTTTTTCGGAATCAGATAACGCTCGCCCAGATAGGAGATGATCTGCTCTTTTCTCTTTTTATATGCTCCGGCATCCTCCTGCTCACCGAGAAGCGCCGCCACCTCGCTCATGATCTGTGCATCCGCACCGTACCAGAGCGCGCAGAGAAAGTCGCTGTCCGTATCCTGTGCACCCAGCCAGTCTCCGTAGATATTCCCGGGTCCGATCCTCCCGCCCGGGCTTTCAAAATCACTGACAGCTGCCAGATAGTTCATATAGGCCTTCATCGCCGGATACAGCTTTTCCAGATAGGACAGATCACCGTAGCGCCGATAGACCTCATAGGGGATCAGGATCCCGGCCTCGGCCCAGCCTCCGTTTCCCCAGCCTGTATGGATCGTCGCGGGAACCGTATCGGGAAAGGCGCCCTCCGGCGTCTGGGCATCCATCAGATCATCGGCCCACTTGTCATAAAAGGCGCGCAGATCCGCATGGTACATGGAGGCTGCGGCAAAGGAGCCCAGATCGCCCATCCACCCCAGTCTCTCATCCCTCTGGGGACAGTCCGTTGCCACCAGGAAGAAGTTGTTAAACTGGCTCCATTTTGTATTGTCATAAAGACGGTTGATGTCCGCCTGATCCGTTTCGATAAAGCCGGTCTCGGGGCTCTCATTGCCGATAAAAAGCCCCTTTAAGCCATAGATCGTAACGTCCCCGGTTGCCGTGACGGAAAGGTAGCGAAAGCCCGTATAAAACAGACTCGGACTATAGGTGATAGCATCGGTATCGGACAAAAGGAGCCTCACCGTGGTCTGGGCGGAGCGGTAGCTTTCCCGGTACAGACTTCCCTTCGGACCATCGCAACCGCGCTGCTTCTCTCCGCTGTCATTGCACATCTCGGCAAAGAGGATCGTAACCTCATCCCCCGCCTTTCCGGAAACCGTGATCGACGGCACGCCGGTCATGTTCTGCCCCAGATCCGCGATCAGGGTCTGTCCCTTCTGAAGGTGCACAGGATGCGCATCATCGATCAGGGGTGTATCGCCGTCCTTTTCCTGCACCGATATCGGATCGATCCTTCCAAAGTCCGATCCGTCATCCACGATATCCGCATAGACGGTAAGCGTTTCCGGCTCCCGGTCTCTTTGCGAAACATGACAAACCTCCGGACCGCAGTAGGCTGCAAAGGATCCGTGAAAATCATCGCTGATGCAGACCGGCGCTGCAGATGCGGGCTCTGTTTTGGAAATGGCTTCTGCGTCCGGCCGAGCCGCATCATAGGTCTCTCCGTTGAAATAATCCGCGTCCCTGACGGCGGTATCCTTTTGATACTGCCAGCTTTCGTCGGTGGATAACACCTCCCTGCTTCCATCCTCATAGCAAAGGATGAGCTGTCCGATCCATGCCGGCCGGTTGTAATCATAGGTTCCGAAGGCATTCCTGCCGGCCCACCATCCGGTCCCCACCAATACCGCCAGATGATTTTCGCCGTTTTCCCTGACGTTTTTAGTCACATCCAGAACGCGGTACAGCAGTCTTTTGTGATAATCGGTCCAGCCGGGAGCAAAGTATGCATCTCCTAACTTTTCCCCATTCAGATACGCCTCGTACTGACCGAGTGCACTGATGCAAAAGTAAGCTTTGTCTAACTTTTTGGATCCCGCCGTGGTAAAGCTCTTATCATAGACCGGCATTCCCTCATAATAGACATTCTCCTCTTCGGACATGGTGATCATCCTGGCCCCCGCAAAGGGCTCGGCGTTTAGAAACCCTGTGGTAAAGACAGCCTTTGGAGAGGCATAACAGGTATCCTGCCCGTCATAGACAAAGACCTGCCAAGCATACGCGGTAAAATCCGACAACCCATCTGTGCGAAAGGCTGCCCTGTTGCATGCAGGATCCCGCACGATCCCGCTGTCCCATACAAGGCTTCCCCCGGCGCTGCCTGTCTCCTTTTTATCCTCTTCATACACGCAAACCTGATAGGCCTTTGGGGCAAAGTGTGCGATCTCATCCGCATCCTGTTCTAGCGCCCAGGAAAATGCAAGCTCCTTGGCATCGATCCCGATGGGATCCGTCTGCCCGTCAATGGTCATATGGGTGATCCGGACAGCGTCCTTTCTTTGGTCCTGCTCCTGCTTCGCCCCGGCCCGTTCCTGCCGGTTCTGCCGGCTTTCCTCCATCCTGACAGTTTCGTTTTGCATGCGAAAAGAAGGCACATACAATGCCAGAAAGCCTGCCAGCAAAAGCAATGCGGATGCAGTTTTTTTCCATCGCTCACTCATAGACGCTGCTCCATGCAGGGGTAATGGAAAACTCCATCCTCCTGCCTGTTTTCGGATGTAGAAAAGAAAGCTGATCGGCGCACAGGCAAAGCTGCCTGATCCCAAGCGCCTTGCTCATCCCGGCCGATCCCTGAGAGCCGTATTTTTCATCTCCCAACAGGGGCATCCCGGCATGGGCCATCTGAGCGCGGATCTGGTGAAAGCGGCCGGTTTCAATGCGGATCCTGCAAAGAAACGCCCCATCCTTTGTCTGCTGTAGAATGCTGCCGGAAAGAAGGGCCTCTTTGACGCGCGGATCCTTTGCATCTGTCGTGATCACAGCCCGCCTTGTCTTTGGATCCCGGTACAGATAATCCTGCAAAAAAAAGTTACCCTTTGAATCCTTTACGCCCTCCCCCGGATAGGCCAGGGCCAGATAGGACTTTGAAAGACTCCCCTCCTGCAGCTGCTTTGTCAGCTTTGCCGTATCCTGCTTTGTTTTTCCCACAACAAAAAGGCCCTCTACCGGCTGATCCAGCCGGTGGACAAGGCCTATATAGGTTAATTTCAGCTCATTTTTCAGTTCACTGATGACGTCCATCTGTGTCACGGATGCCGACTCCACGGCGATCCCCGCCGGCTTGTGTACCACCAGAACACTTTGGTCCGCATACAGAATCTTGCTTTTCATGGATCTAATCGTATTTCCTTTTTCGTCTCTTACACCTTGAAACGATAGCCTACGCCCCAGATGGTCTCTATATACTGGGGTTTTGAGGTATCATACTCGATCTTTTCACGGATCTTCTTGATATGCACCGTTACGGTTGCGATATCTCCCACCGATTCCATATCCCAGATCTGCCGGAACAGCTCATCCTTGGAATATACGTGGTTGGGATTCTCCGCCAGGAAGGTCAAAAGGTCAAATTCCTTTGTGGTAAAGGGTGTCTCCTCTCCGTTGACATAGACCCGGCGTGCGGTTTTATCGATCTTGATGCCGCGGATCTCCACGATATCGTTCTGCTTGACATTGGTTCCCACCAACCTGTCATAGCGCGTCAGATGCGCCTTGACTCTGGCTACCAGCTCAGAGGGAGAGAATGGCTTTGTCATATAGTCATCGGCTCCCATTCCGAGGCCGCGGATCTTGTCGATATCCTCTTTTTTAGCGGACACCATGATGATGGGAATGTTCTTTTGCTTGCGGATCTGCTTGCAGATCTCAAAGCCGTCCATGCCGGGAAGCATCAGATCCAGAATGATCAGATCGATCTCCTTCTCAAGTGCGATCTCCAGCCCCTTTTTTCCATCGTTTTCAATGGTCACCTCATAATCACTGACCTCCAGATAGTCCTTCTCCAGTTCAGCGATCTCTTCTTCATCTTCAATGATCAAAATCTTACTGCTCATTTAGGTACCCCCGCTTTTTTCGTTGTCTGTAACCGACTCTCTTATTCATCCTCCTGCAGGATCTCCGTCTTTCCTGCGGTCTGCTTTTTACTTTTCTTCATCAGAATGTGTATGCAGGTGCCTTCGCCTTCCTTACTGGACGCCCAGACGGAACCGTTATGGTCCTCTACCACCTTTTTCACGATGGAAAGCCCGATGCCGCTGCCGCCGGTGGAAGAGCTTCTGGAGGCATCCGTCCGGTAAAACCTCTCAAAGATACGGGGCAGCTCCTTTTCCCCGATCCCCTTTCCGTTGTCCTCGATCTCGATCTTAACGGACTCTCCCTTGTCCAGGATCCTGATCTCGATCCGGTCATCCGGAAGGTGCTTCCTGTATTTGATGCTGTTGCTGATGATGTTGCTGATGACCCGGCGAAACTGCTCTACATCGGCAATGATGCAGGTCGTCGGATCAACCTTGCAATAATAGTCCAGACGGATCTCCGAAAAATCCAGCTCCAGCCCCACCTCTTCGATGCAGTCCCTGAAAAACTCTCCTACATTGACCTTGCGGAAATTGTAAGGCACGCGGTTCTGATCGATGTTCGAATACAGCGTCAGCTCGTTGATCAGACGGGACAGCTCGTTGGATTTATTGTAGATCGTGCGGATATACTTATCCATTTTTTCCGGGGTGTCTGCCACACCGTCCATGATCCCCTCCACATACCCCCGAATAGAGGTGATCGGTGTTTTCAGATCATGGGAGATATTGCTGATCAGCTCCCGGTTCTTTCTCTCGTTTTCGATGGACTCCTCCGTGGACTCCTTCAGCCTGCGGCGCATCTGCTCATAGTTTCTGAACAGCTCACCCATCTCGGCTGTATAGTCATTTTTCAGCTGATAGTCCAGGTTGCCCTCGGCAATATTGTCCATGGCACCGACCAGCTCGGACAGGGGCTGCATAAACCAAAGCTCTATGAACCGCCGCATCACGATCACGGAGATCAGCAGAATGGCAACGATGCAGGTGATCATATCGATCATAAAGATCTGCGCGATCTCATGTCCCTCCAGAACGGATTCGATCCTGAAATCCTCCGTCCTTCGGATAAACGCCACGATCAGCACGAAGGACATTCCGGTGAGAATGATCGGCACCAGGACCATTGCGATACTCAGAACGATCATCCTGGTTCGAAATGTGATATTTTTCAGCTTTTCGATCATATCGTCTCCATTCCTTTCGACTGTTTCTATTGTAATCGATTCTATGCGGCAAGTCCACGGAGAATATAAAAAAATATTATAAAACGGCTTCTATAGCTACAAGCCACGGCCCATCTCAATTTGCACGGCAAATTTCGATAGGGCTAAAAGCCATGACCCATCTCAATTTGCGTTGCAAATTTCGATGGACGGCTGGCGCCGTATAAAAAACGAAACAGGGATGCCCCTTCAAGCAAGCTTGGGGGCATCCCTGTTTCGTTTTTTACATGGCTTGTAGCTTAACCAAAGTATCTATCCAAAAGTCCCTTGAAGGCTTTGCCGTGTCTAGCCTCATCGCGGGCCATTTCATGCACGGTGTCATGGATGGCATCGAGGTTGGCTGCCTTAGCACGCTTAGCCAGATCGGTCTTGCCTGCGGTAGCGCCGTTCTCAGCCTCTACTCTCATCTGCAGATTCTTCTTGGTGGAATCGGTTACAACCTCTCCTAACAGCTCGGCAAATTTAGCTGCATGCTCAGCCTCTTCCCAGGCTGCCTTCTCATAGTAGGTTCCTACCTCGGGATATCCCTCTCTGTAAGCAACTCTTGCCATCGCAAGATACATACCTACCTCGGAGCACTCTGCCTGGAAGTTGGAACGAAGGTCGTTTAAGATATCCTCGCTCACGCCCTGTGCAACTCCTACCACATGCTCGGATGCCCATGTCATCTCGCCTTCCTGCTTCGTAAACTTCTCTGCAGGTGCCTGACATACAGGACATTTCTCCGGAGCTGCATCACCCTCATGTACATAGCCACATACTTGACATACCCACTTCATTTTTTACACTCTCCTTTTTTATGATTATAGTATTTGAAACGGCTGAATGCCGCACTCAAATCAAAGCTGCTCAGGCGCCCTCCTGCTGTCCGGATTTGGCAGAGCATTTGGGGCAAAGCCCGTAAAAGTAAGTGATATTTCCTGCGATCTGTCCGTCAAAGCCCACCCCCGCTAACTGGTTGATATGGTCGATGGTCTCCATCTTCAGATCGATGACGGCTCCGCACTCGGAACACAGAAAGTGATAATGCTGCGATGTATCCGCGTCAAAATGATCCACCCCGTCTCCGATGTGCAGCCTTTTGATCTGCCCCAGCTCGGACAGCAGCGTCAGATTCCGATACACGGTTCCAAGGGAAATATTCGGATACTCTTCTCTCAGATGGGAATAGACCACATCCGCAGTGGGATGGTCTTTTCGGCTCATCAGAAAATTGAGGATTGCATCTCTTTGCTTACTGTGCTTCAGCGTTGCCATGTCTGTACTCTCTTTTTCTCAAAAATAGGAATGATTACTATTTTATTCTACCAAAAATAGTTGGTAAGTCAATCCCCAAACGAAAAAACTTTGCATAAAGAAAAAAAGGACCGGTGCATGCTGCACACCGGTCCTTGGTTCAGTTTCGTTTATTCCGTCTGTGTATTTGCCAGCTCGGTCAGCTCGGCAAGCATCTTCGGAAGCTCTGTCTCCATATTGTCATCGGAGAACTGGCAGGTTCCGACAGCCACATGTCCGCCGCCGCCGTACTTGAGCATCAGGGATCCTACATTGACCTTGCTGGTACGGTTCAGAATGCTGTATCCGACTGCTGCAGAGCATCCGGCTCCGCCCTTGCCGCTTACGATCCATGCGGAGATATTCTGCTCCGGATACATGGAATAGATCATAAAACGGTTGCAGGAGTAAATGGGATCTACGCCGCGAAGGTCGGTAATGATCAGCTTGCCCTCGGTTTTTGTATGAGCCGATACCATCTCCTTGAACTTCTCGGTCTGTTCAAAGTAAACCTCGATACGCTCCTTCACATCCGGAAGGTTTAAGATCTCTTCCGTGGTCATGGTCCTGCAGGCATCGATCAGCTCCTCCATCAGCTGATAGTTGCTGATGGTAAACTCTCTCCATCTACCAAGGCCCGTTCTGGGATCCATCAAAAATCCGACCAGCACCCATCCCTTGGGATTCATCACATCATCCAGCTCCAGATGACCGGAATCCACCTTATCAACGGCTTCCATCATATCATCAAACTGGGGAAACTTCTCTTTTCCGCCATAGTAATCATAGATCACTCTGGCACAGGAAAGCTTCGGTGTGCTCTCACCCTTAAATTCAAAATCAAATTTCAGTCTCTCCTGCTCGCTGGTATGATGATCGAACCAAAGCCCGCATCCAGGTACATAGGGCACATTGGCCAGACAATCATTCTCATCCACCGGGATCAGTCCATCCTGCAGATCCTTAGGATGAGCAAATTTCCAGCTGTCAATAATGCCTGCCTCTTTTAACAAAGCCGCACAGGCGAGTCCGTCGAAATCAGACCTTGTAACCAGTCTCATATCAATATCTCCTTTTCCCCGATTTTGCTATATCCGCAACACAATAATTATAAAAGATTCCCGAAAATATTGCAACCTTCGACAAAACCACAATGCAAAATGGTTTTATAAAAGTGCGCTCTTACTCGATCCCCTTGCTCTTTAAGTACTCCACAACAGCCCCAACCGTCTCAAGCTTCTCAAGCTCTTCCTCATCCTCGGGGATGCCCACACCATACTCGTCATCAAATGCCTGCAAAAGCTCGTAAAGGTCCAGGGAATCTGCTCCGATATCGTCCTTGAAACTGGTCTCTTCGGTAATCTCCATACCTTCCACATTCAGGGTTTCCTTAATGATCTCAATGACTCTCTCTAACATAACTCTCTCCTTACATTTCATAGATTGCCTTCGGCAAAAGCGTCCGATTCTAAAAGGCTTTGCGGACGCAAACGCGCCCGTTTCGAGTTGATTATAACCAAGGTTCCCTGTCTTGTAAAGTACTCTCTTGCTTTTTGGGCCTTCTTTATTCTTCTTTTTCCAAAAGCATCTGATAGACATCCCGCTTGGAAAGTCCTCTGTCTTTGGCCGCTTTTTTCATAGCGTCCTTTCGCTCCATTCCCTGCTTTTCATACATGGCAACATGCTCCGCTATGCTGATTTCGTCAAAGGCCGCTGCCTTCCCGGCTTCGATCTCCTGCAGGCTTTTTCCTTCGATCACCAGCACATATTCGCCTCTCGGCTCCTCTGTCTCGTATTTTAGAATTGCATCCGGGATCGTGGTGGGCAGCACGGTTTCGAATTTCTTCGTCAGCTCTCTGCAGATCGTGATCCGCCGCTCTCCAAGCGCTTCATACAAAAGACTCAGCACCTTTTTCAGATCATGCGGAGCGGCATACAGAATGATGGTACGCTTTTCCTGTTCAAGATCCTCAAGCACCTCTGTCCGCTCCTTCTTATTCTCCGGAAGAAAGCCCTCAAAGACAAATCTTCTGGTGGAAAGACCGGAGAGGGTCAGGGCAGTGATGCAGGCGGCCGGACCCGGCAGGGATGTGACCGTAATGCCGCTTTCCTGGCAAAGCCTGACCAGCACCTCTCCCGGATCGGAAATGCCCGGGGTTCCGGCATCCGTGATCAGGGCGATCTGTTTCCCCTGTCTCATCTGATCGATGAGCCGGTAGGCTTTTTCGGTCTTGTTATATTCATGATAGCTGGTCATGGGGGTATGAATATCAAAGGCAGAAAGAAGCCTTCTGCTGTTTCTGGTATCCTCCGCTGCAATGAGATCGACTTCCTCTAATGTCTGTCTGATCCGGGGGGACAGATCTCCAAGGTTTCCTATGGGAGTGGCACACAGATACAGCATTCCCTGTTTGTTCTCTTCCATTGTATCCTTCAATACTCCTTCTTCAGCTGAGACAGAGTGATCCCGCAGGCAGTGCAAAATGCCTGTCTGTCACTGTCGTTTCTGATCAGCATCTCCTCCCGGAAATGACCGCTTTCCCGGTCTTTAAAGCCTGCAACCTCTTCTCCCGTGCAGATGCTGGACCGGATCACGGGGTATTCCTGATCCTTATCATATTCGATTGGAAGGGGTTTCTTTTTTCCGAATATCATATATTTCCTGTTACCTTGCGTACCTTGGCATCTTGTAGATCTTATAGATCTCATCCGTATAGTCCCCGTCATCTCCATATACGATCAGGGGTTTTTCCACGGTGACCCGGCTGTTTCCGTCTCTGGCAGCTTCGATGAGGACCATATTCGGTTCATCCTCCAGATGGGGATGCACAAAGCGGATCCGCTTGGGCTCTAATCTGTATTTGCAAAGGGTCTGTATCAGCTCCGCCAGCCGAAAGGGACGATGCACCAAAAAAAGTTTCCCTCCGCTAACCAGTAAGCGGTAGCTGACTCTTGCCACATCCTCAAAGGTGCACAATATCTCATGTCTTGCAATCTGCTTTGCCGAGGATGCATTCTGCAATCCATGTCCGCCGATCATATAGGGCGGATTGCAGGTAATGACCTCAAAGCTTCCCTGATCAAAGAGGCTGTCTGCCTGTTTGATATCTCCCTCCACGATCCGGATCTGCTCCGAAAGGCCATTGAGGCGCACACTGCGCCTTGCCATATCCGCACTTTCCGGCTGGATCTCCAGTCCCGCAAGAAAGGAGGCCTTGGTTTTGGCCGCTAGCAATATGGGCAAAATCCCGGTTCCGGTTCCAAGATCTAAAACCCTTTGTCCGTCCTTTACCCTGGCAAAGCCGGAAAGCAGCACCGCATCGATGCCAAAGCAGAAGCGTTCAGGATCCTGTATGATCCGATAATCCCTGATTCCCAGATCATCCAGTCTCTCGCCTTCCTTCAGAAGCCCTGTCACATCCTGCTCCACAATTCTCTCCCTTATTCCTTGCTGCCGCCCTGATCATTCTGGCCGCCTCCCTGGCCGCCGCTTCGTCTGTCAGTTCTGTTTCGATGAGGACGATTTGGTCTGGATGCAGGGCTTTGATCCTTGTTTTCACCCTGACCTGTGTTTTGCCCCCGATTGTCCCTGCGGCCTGAACGGTTACGATTCTGGTTCTTCCTTCCGCCTTCTTTTCCCTCTCTCTTTTCGCCGTCCTTTTGAGGGTTCTTCTTTCCGTCCTGACGATCCCGGCCGCCTTTTCTGCCGCCCTGGTCCTTGCGTCTGTCACGGTCCTTTCCGCCCTCTTCGATCTGCTGGCGGGAAAAGTCTTCTTCATCGGCCTCAACCAGTTTTTCCAGTTCCTTCTCTTCCCGGCTCTCCTGGTCCTTGGGCTCCTGCTTTTTATCGTTGTTGTTTTTACGCTTTTTGTGATTCTTGCCGCCCTTGCGGGGTTCAAAGGTCAGATCCTCGACCTTGAATTCCTTGATCTCCCGATCGCCGTCCTCATCATCAAAGATCACCTTCACCGTCTGGCGCAGTACATTGATGGAATGAACGGATCCCTCGACCTCTCCGTCTTCGGTCTTCGCCACCACCGGATCGCCCACGCCGGGCATCAGACGGTTCAGATACTCATAGGTATCCTCTTCATTTTTCAGACAGCACATGAGCCTTCCGCAGACCCCTGAGATCTTGGTGGGGTTTAAGGACAGGTTCTGCTCCTTTGCCATCTTGATGGATACGGGTGCAAAATCCGACAGATAGATATGACAGCAAAGCGGACGTCCGCAAACGCCGATGCCACCCAGTACCTTGGTCTCATCCCTGACACCGATCTGCCGAAGCTCGATCCTGGTACGAAAAACGCCGGCCAGATCCTTTACCAGTTCCCTGAAATCCACGCGTCCGTCGGCGGTAAAATAGAACAGTACCTTACTGGAATCAAAGGTATATTCCGCACCGATCAGCTTCATATCCAGCTTGTGCTCTAAAATCTTTTCCTTGCAGATGCGGATGGCCTTCCTTTCCTTTTCCCGGTTGGCCGCCTCCTGCTCCTCATCCCGTTTGGTTGCGATCCGAAGGATCGGCTTGATGGGAGCGGAAAACTCCGCTTCGTCAATCTCCTTGATCTCTCCGACTGCGGTTCCGAACTCCGTTCCCCTTGCAGTCTCAACGATCACATGCAGCCCTCTTTTGACCGGCAGATTTTCCGTGGAAAAATAATACACCTTTCCGCCGCCGCGGAAGCTGACTCCTATTACCTTTACCATACAATTAATTCTCCTTTATCGTAAGCAGCAACAGCTCCATGGTCAGATCAAAGCTGACATTTGCACGAAGCCTTGCTTTCGCTTTTTCCAATGCTTCCAGAATGATCTCAATTCCTTCGTAGGCACTCTGGTTGGCCACATTTTTGATATACTGGATCTCATCCTTGAAGATCAGATGGTTGGCATCATTGGTGGCCTTGAACAGCAGCACGTCGCGATACCATACCGACAGGATGTCCAGATAGTCGTTGATATCGATCTTGTACTCCTTTTTGATCTTGTTGATGGCAGACACGATATCCGTGATCTCCATTTCCCGAATGTAGCGAAGCAGGTTTACCGCCTCTGTTTTGATGTTGTCAAATTCCTCACTGGCCGCAAGTGCTTTTGCCTTTCCCAGATTCCCCTGTGCAAAAGCCGTGCACACATCCGCCTTATAATCCGGGATCTGCAGCTCTCTCATCAGATACCCTTTGATCATATCATCCGGAACCGGCTTCATGTTCATCACCACACATCTGCTGATGATGGTCGGCAGCATCACATCCAGATTGGAGGTAAGAAGCAGGATCACCGCATAGGCAGGGGGCTCCTCCAGAGTTTTCAGAAGCGCATTTTGTGCCTGCACCGTCATTTTTTCCGCTTCATTGATGATGTAGATCTTCCACTTGCTGGCATAGGGCTTGATCAGAATGTTGTCATTGATCCCCACCCGGATATCCTCTACACCGATGGTGGCGGGTTTTTCATGCATCACCTTTATGATATCCGGCTGATTCATGGAATTGGCCTGACGGCAGGACTGACACTCATTACAGGGCTCAACGCCGCCCTCCTCGCACTGCAGGGCCTGTGCGAAGACTCTGGCGATAAATTCCTTACCGGAGGAACGCTCTCCGTTGATCATATAGGCATGAGA
>JAILHW010000027.1 GCA_024695605.1 Lachnospiraceae bacterium
GCAGTTGTTGCAAACTTCATTCGATGCATCTTTTCCACATACTAAACATTTCATAGACTTCACTCCCTACCACTTAGTTGATGTTTTCACCGTTTTCGACAATGAACGCACCATAGCAAAACTATTATAAGACTAAATTAATTTTTTGTAAACAAGTAAGTTGGTCTTTTTTTAAACACCTGCGGCCCGGCCGGGTATTTGTTTACAATCAATATTACACTGTGAATCAGGATGATTTTAGTACAATTCGAAATAGTTTCGAGAAATTCCGTTTTGATGCGGCCATCCTTTGCCACTCAAAACTGTCTTGAATTTAGCCGTGTTTTGCGATGTGTTCGCTCTCTTTCCTGTGATCATATTGTAGCATGAAGAAAATCAAATTTGCAACTATTGTTTGCACAATGGTGGTATTTTAGGTATAAAATTCGACAAATTCGGTCATTTATGTAAACGAAAACAAGGCGAAAACGGTTTCGCCCTTTGCGCTTCTTATATTTTTCGTTTGCTTTTTCCCTCAACCTTCGCTAAGATAAGGCAGAGATCCGCAATCCTTTGGCGATCCGGATCCATAATTTTTTCAAAGGAGAAACAGCTTATGCATACTTCCAACCAGACGATTAAGATCCAGTATTTAAATGATGAGATCGAGAGGCTGAAATATATCGACGGCAAATCGGATTGGATCGATCTTCGCGCAGCCGAGGACGTTGTCCTGAAAAAAGGCGAGTTCAAGCTGATCCACCTTGGTATCGCCATGGAGCTTCCCGAGGGCTATGAGGCCCATATCGTGCCCCGCAGCTCTACCTTTAAAAACTTCGGCGTGATCCAGACGAACCATTGCGGCATCATCGATCACTCCTACTGCGGTCCGGATGACTGGTGGCGGATGCCTGTTCTGGCCATGCGCGATACCGAGATCCACAAGAATGACCGGATCTGTCAATTCCGTATCATGGAAAACCAGCCTAAGATCAGCTTCGATGAGGTCTCCCGCCTGACCGGCGAAAACCGCGACGGGTTCGGATCCACAGGGACGAAGTAAAGCGGAACTGTCCCTGCATATTCTTTAGCAATCGCAGGCCGTCTTTTTCTCTGTGACCTGATACAGATGGCGGCCGTCGTAATCCTCACACCAGAGGACCGGCACGGTGGGGTCGGTCTTCTGGAGGGTTTTCTTTACATCGATCACGCGCTGGTTGGAAGATCCCTTCCAAAGCAGTTTGGGATCCTTTTTCTCCACCACAAACTCCCCATCTACCAGAACATCCACATATTGCATGGCCGGATAATGCAGCACATGCTCCCAGGAATCTCCGGTGTACATCCAAATGGTCTTATTCGGAAACTTCTCCTTAATCTCTGCCATCAGATTGCGAACGCCAACGCGGTTGGCCGGATGCAGCGGATCTCCTCCGGAAAAGGTGATCCCGGAAATGTAGTCTTTTTCCAGCTGGTCAAAGATCTCCTTCTTGGCCGCATCATCGAATTCCAGGCCGCCGTTGGGATCCCAGGTGATGGGATTCTGGCACTCCTTGCAGCAGTGGGCGCAGCCCGCTACCCAGAGCACCACTCTGAGGCCATCTCCGTTTAACATGTCATCGTGAGTTATATTGTGGTATCGCATAGTTTCCTCGTTATAGATAATTATTTTCTCCGGCAACATTTTTGCCGCGCAAGTTATTCGCAATCCTGCCCGCTTTGCGGGCTCTCCGCGCCTTGCGCTTCGATTGCTCATATCCTTGCGCTCTGCCGGTATCACCTCGCATATACACTCGTTTGTGCAAGCACACTCGTGTATATACTCGTGCTACCGCAAAACTGTTGCCTTACATGCTCTTTCTCTCGGCGATCTCAGCCATCTTTGCATCGGACAATCTGGTGTCTCCATGGACACGGCTGTAAGCCAGATAGCCGTTCATGCGGTCGATCTTGGTCAGGTTGCGGCTGCCACACTTGGGGCACACATCCATCTCCAGCTCCTGGTGACCGCAGTCATCGCAATAGGCCAGGGACATATTAACGCCCTCATAGAAGCCCATATCCATTGCCCTGCGGATCAGGGTCTTGATAGCTTCCAGATTATAATCGATGGGATACTTCACATACTGGATCTTACCGCCGTTGGAAAGCTCCCAGAAGCGATACTCCTTATCCTGTTTTTCGATGGGCGTGATATCCTCGGTCACATGGCAATGGAAGCTGTTGGAAACATAATCCCTGTCGGATACCCCCTCCACGATGCCGTATTTTGCCCTGAACTGCTTTACCTGCAGGCCGCAAAGGTTCTCTGCCGGCGTTCCGTAGATCGCATACAGATGTCCGTCCTCTTCCTTGAACTGCTTTACCTTCTCATTGATATGCTCGAGTACCTCAAGCGCAAACTCTCCGTCCTCTACAAGGGACTTGCCGTTGTAGAGCTCCTGCAGCTCGTTGAAGGCCGTGATCCCGAAGGATGCGGTCGCTGCCTTCAGGATGGGTTTGATCTTGTCATGCAGCTGCAGATGGCCGCCCAAGAAGCCGCCTTCGCAGTAAGCCAGCGGGTTGGTGGAGGCACGCATCTCGCCAAGGTATGCATAGGTTCTGATATGGAGCTGCCTGATCAGATTCAGATAGTAATCCAGCACCTCGTAAAAGTCTCTGCTCTCCTGTCTGGACTTGGCCAGGATCATGGGAAGATGAAGGGATACAGCACCGATGTTAAAGCGCCCTACGAATACAGGCTCATCATTCTCATCTGCCGGATTCATACCGCCGCGTACATACCAGGGAGACAAAAAGGCGCGGCATCCCATTGGAGAGATCACCTTTCCGTACTGCTTGTACATACTTGCGATATAGCCCTTGCCGGTCAGGGACAGCCAATCGGGATACATGGTCTTGGCAGAGCACTCCACGCCTGCTTCAAAGACGTCCTCGAGCTCCTTTCCGGGTCCATGGAGATTTTCATCATATAAAAATACGATCTTCGGGAACAGCACAGGCTTTTTATGATCCTTCTTGCCCTGACCCTTGCGCCTTACATTCAGCATGGAAATGGTGGCCTGCTTGGCAAATCTGGTCTTGCCAAGACCTGCGGTTACGGTAATGAAAGGATAATCACCGCGGCTGGAGGCTACGGTATTGAACTTGTACTCCCAGCCCTGGAAACCCTGCTCAAACTCCTTGCACACATCTGCCCAGGCTTCCGCCTCCGCAGTGACCTGATCGATCCCCAGACGGGTATATTTCTGAATGTTTCTCTTATAGGATTTTTCCGCATAGGGCTCAAGGATCTTATCCACCTCGGGTACGGTAAAGCCGCCGTACTGCTGGCTGGCTGCGGAAAGCACGATATCGCCGATGACATCGAAGGCCACATCCAGGGTCTTGGGCTCGTTGTACCAGATGTTACCCATCTCAAACCCGCCGGATAATACACTTGCCACATCAAACAGACAGCAGTTCATGGTATCTCTTCTTGCGGACATATCATGCACATAGATGTAGCCGTCTCTGCAGGCCTGGATCTCCTCGGTCGTCATAAAGAACTTCTGATACAGCTCCTTATTGAACTGGTTAAAGATCAGACTTCTCTTGGTGGAAACCAGCGCGGAATCGGTGTTGGCATTTTCCTTGTCACCTACATACATAATGGACTGGCTCTTTTTATAGACATCATCCATCATCTTGACAAAATCCTGCTTGTAGTTGCGGTAATCACGATAGGATTTTGCAACGATGGGCTTTACGTCCTCGAGGGCCGACTCCACGATATTGTGCATGATGGGAATGGGAATCTTGTCATCATCCAGCTCATCCACCTTATCCACCACATACTGGCAGATATGCATCTTCTCTTCCTCGGTGAACTTGGTCAGCGCACGGTAAGCGGATTTCCCGACGGCGTCGATGACCTTCTGCACATTGAAGGCCTCAAGACTTCCGTCCTTTTTGATCACCTTTACTTCCTTTTTTGGTTGAAAACGACTGCCGTAATCGATCCCGTCCGTTTCCGTTTTCACTTCTTTTTGTGACAATTCCGCCATACTTTTCCTCTCCTTTACAGCCTGCCGGCTACTCATATTTTTATTGCATTTTGATACAGCATTGCCCTTTATGGGTAAAGAAAACCGGACAGCATCCTGTATCATCGTCCGGCATCCTTGCGTTTCTCGTTATGCTTTTACAGTCCGGCCCAAATCCGGAAGATTTTGTATTTCCGAGTGAGCCCATCACAATATCTTGTGCCAAAAATTAGTATAAAGGATTCGCTCCGCCCTGTCAATTGATGACACACGCTTTTCTTTCCTTTGTAAGTTTTGAACAAAAAAAGACAGCGGCCATTGTGAAAACTGACCACTGTCATTCTCTGTTCCGATGTTTGAGCTCCCTCTTCCTGCTCTATACTCTATACTCTATGCTCTAGGTTCTATGCGCTTACCCGCTACGCCTCAGGGTTTTCCGGGTCATAGACAGCAAGCAGCGTCTTAAGATACTCCACATACTCCTGCTTCACTTCCAGCGGCATTTCGATCCTGATCCTGCCGCCAAAGCCAGAGATCCAGCCGAAAAACTGCTGGGAGACGGATACCGATACCCTGGCGGAAAAGAGCTCCTCGTCTCTTTGGCGGATCGTGATGTCTTTTCCGAACCGGTCAATCACAACACCGATCATCTCCTCCGGGAAAAACAGGGTCACGCTCTGGTTTTTCCCCGCAAACATGGAAAAGTCTCTGCTTGCGATCTCTGCCGGGTTGACCTGTCCCGTGATCTCATGGCCCTCTCTGTTTTCCTCCAGGACCTCCATATCCTGCATCTTGTCAACGCGGTAATACTTGGTCAATGCTGCCTCGCTGTCATAGGCGACCAGATAATAATACTCATCCTTCCAGATCAGATAAAAGGGACTGATCCGGTAGCGCTTCTGATTTCTTCTGGCATGCAGGCGTTTGTCCTTGCCCCAGCTGTAATAATAGAAGGCGATCTTTTTGTTTTCCCGGATTGCGCGATGGATCTCATCCACATTCAGGTAGACCTGATCGTTCTCATTCTTGATCCGCTCCATATAGAGCTGTCTTTTGAGCTGCCCCGCATCATAAACGCTGGACAGATCGGTGAGCTTCTTGATCAGCTGCTTGGTCTTCTGGGCTGTGATAAACTTGCTTGCCAGCACCGCATCCACCAAAAGCTTCAGCTCCGCCGTTTCAAATCTGCGGCTTTTCAGATAGTAGCCGCTCTCCTTTCCCTTCCTGGCAGCGATCTCATAGCCGAACTCCTCCAGGGTATGGATATCGGAATAGACCGTCTTTCTTTCCGCCCTGATCTGCTGCTGATCCAGATAGTCTATGATCTGCTGGGTGGATACGGGATGGTTTTCATCGCTTTTTTCTTCTAGGAGCTTTAGGATATAAAGCAGCTTCATTTTCTGGTTTTCGGATTTTGGCATAAAAGCCTCCTATGCTCATTTGATGGTAACCGGAACCTTCTTCCAGATACCGTTCTGCGTATAAACAAGGATGGACGTCTTTCCCTTTTTCCGTCCTTTGACCTTGCCCTTTTTATTCACGGTGGCAATTTTCGTATTCAGGCTTTCATAGCGCAGCATCGCAATATGGAACTGTACCTTGCCCTTCTTTTTGATCGTTCCCCTGATCTTTGCTGCTTTTTTCTTCTTTACCTTCAGTTTGTTGTTCTTCAGCCTGATCCCAAGAGGATTGTTCTTTCTCCCGCCCGAGGTTGCCGCATGAACCGAGGTTGATGTATAAAGCGCCACTTCTCCGGCATCGGTGTTCTGATAGGCCACCACAATATACTTATAGTACGTACCGGACTTCAGCTTCTTCAATTTACAGCTGTGCTTCGATGCTTTATCGATGGTTTTGAGCCGCTTCATTTTTGAGCCGCATTTTGCTCCGTAAATGACATAGCCGTCCGCTTTTTTGATTTTTTTCCAGCTCAGGGTAAGCTCATGTTTTTTCGCCTTGGAAAGCCCGGGCCTTAGATATCTGAAGCACGCCCCCTTCGGGTCGCTCTTATCTGTATTGGCTCCGGTAATGATCTTCTCCTGCTCAGCAAGCTTAACCGGCCCATTCTCATCCTCTTTCATCTGCTCCGAAGGACCTGTTTCCGGCTCCTTTGTTTGATCGGATCCCCCTTCCTGTGATCCGGGATCCTTAGATCCCGCCTCGTCTGATCCCGGCTCCTTTGATCCGCTCTCTTCGGATCCGTCTGTCGGCTTGTCATCCGGATCCTCTCCGCTTCCGTATTTTACGCTAAGCTTCGTGATCGTATATACTACGTTTCTGACAGGTTCTCTCAAGAGGATCCTTTCCTGACCCGCATCCGGCACCTTTCCAAGCTCCAGCACGGTAACGGTAGATACCCCGTCTTTTTTCTGCCCTGTAAAATTGACCGTTATCTTATCATTCATATAGATCGATTCCGGTTTTTCGATATCCAGATCGACAGCCAATACCGAATCCTCCTGCGGCGTCAGGGTAATATGCGGAATCACCCGTACATCGCTGCAGGCCTGATTGGCCATATCCAATTCTTCCTTCGTTAACAACGTAGAATCCGCCGCACAGGGTGTTACATAAAATGTATTGTCACAGATAAACCGCTCCAGCTCTTCTGTCGTCATATTGCTTTGATTACCAAAGACACCCTCTTTGGCCATAGATCGGATCGCCTTGTAAAAATATTCTGCAATCCGGTTTTCCCACCGTGTTTGGGCAGAAGCATACCTAAGAAGGCTATCATTCTCCAGCACAATGCTGCTCTTTTTTGAATCCTTTAGATCAAAACTGACCTGTGCCTCTTCATAGACCGGAGGAAGCGCATACAAAGAAGTATTCACATACAAGGGTAGGAACCTTCTGCCATCTTTCTCTGTTTTTACAAAAAAAGTCACATCAGCCTCCCCGGCACTTCCGCGCGAGAACAATCCATAGTCCATATACTTTTCCGGAAAATAGGCCTTACTGCTGCCATCTACTATGACTTCTCCCGGAATGATCTCCAATAGTTCTCCGGTTTCGTAATCCAGAAGAGATAGTAAATAGACCTGCGCCGGACTTACTACTGCCTGGGTGTAATCTGACGCAATTAAATTGGGCGTTTCCGCATATCGAAAATAATAGGTGCCCGGTGCAAGACCATTCAGATTCCCACTTTTATCCAGCTTCCCCGCCAGGGAAATCCATTTCTTCTTGTCAACGGAATACTCCATGTTCTCCTTAAGCTCAAGTACAGCGCCATCGTTTTTCTGATATCCCGACTCAGCCCTTGTCCTTAAAATGTACGGGTGACTTTGCGTAGCCTTTTTGATCGACCAGTTATAGGTTTTGGCCTTTGTCGAACCATCCTCCCACTTAAATCCCTTTTTCAGCGTAAACACGGTCTTATAGCTACCCGCATTGATCTGATTCGGCATATCCCCGGTTATGTTATAGGGTGCATATAATGTGGCAGAGATCACTCCCTGCAATCCACTGATGCTGGCACCACTATAGGTCGGTTGCGGATCCAGAAGCGTTGGGATCTTAACCAGATTGGTAAGTGTTCCTGAGGCGTATTTGGTTCCCGCAATGATCTCCTTTTTCTGATTCACAAAGCTGTCAGATGCAGAGACCGCCGCATCAACCTGTGTATTCTTCGGAAGCCAGACTGTGAGCCTGGCTTTTTTGACTGTATCATTAGGATTCGTTACCAGCTCATAGGTATAGGCCTCTGTCAGGTTTCTCACTTTTCCTTTGACATTGTACACAGAATCGATCTTCTGCTCCAGATAAGGAGCCCCGTTGCATTCCAGATCAAGCTCAACCGGATACAGTATTGTCTTTCCATCCAGTCCTGTAGGATCTTGAGGACCCTGATCCTTAAATGTCACAGCTCCATAAGAATTATCTTGATATACTGCTACATTTGCAGATGCAATCTGAAAGGCCGAAACCTTTCCAACAACAAGATGGCTATCAGAATAGTGGCGGGTTGAAGCCACTAACCTGGCGATCGTTCCCCCTTTTATAATGAGGCTCACCTCTTCTATGATATTTGTCTTTTCCGATTTCGTATTAAATGTCTCACCTGCAATGCCGAGGTTTTCAATATAGCCGCCTTCTACCAGGATTGAGGCCTGCTTAACGGATATTTCGTGAAAAACCCCTCCTTCCGAGCCGGCGCTAAGCGCACCAACCCTGCCGCCCTTGATCGTGATCTCAGCCTTTCCTGTTACGCTGGGTGCTTCTCCATTGTTGGTATTTTCACATCCACCGCCTATGATTTTATTTACTTTGCCGCCTGTCATGGTGATAGAGGTATTCTCTACAGTTTTGTTTTGTCCTCCGCCCCAGACGATGAATCTTCCTGAATACAAATCCTGATCTTTTACCAGCGTAGTCTCATAAGTATCGTCTCCGTCCTTATTACATTTAATGGTGGTTGTATTTTCCTTGCTTCCCGCCTCGATCAGCAACGGAAAACCATTTCCATATATTTCAGATGGGTCAA
Source organism: Lachnospiraceae bacterium (assembly GCA_024695605.1). Lineage (GTDB taxonomy): Bacteria > Bacillota > Clostridia > Lachnospirales > Lachnospiraceae > RGIG7926. Next base: position 8,491 of record JAILHW010000027.1, read on the forward strand.
CCCTCGGTTCATCATAGTTGAAGTCGCATAATGCCTTAGTGCTCAAGGCGCATACAAAAAACAGGAAGAACACGACAAAGGCTGCCATCCTGCTAACGTGCCTGCTTTGTTTCCATCTCTTCCCTAAAACCATCATCCCCATTTTCCTTTCTCTTTCCTGTCCATTACGTAAAACAGGCGCTCCTGCGCCTGTCTTTTAAGTTTCTATATTGATATCTGTGCGAATGCCGGTGTCAGGCCTGCTGATTCTCTGCATCCGTATCATCCGCAGCTGCGGATGTTTTTGCTTCGTTTGACTTCCACCACTTCACACCAACCGCAAAGCCTATGGCTCCGACTACTACAATGATCGCCATCAAAACGATATATGAAATAAATTGGTTCAGGAATAAAATCAGGTTATTCATGTGCGCCTCCGTAAATATGACTACAAAATTCGCATATATTTTATCATTTCGGGACTGTTTTCGTCAACCAAATTTCCAACTGACGAAACACCGGGTGCACGGGCCGAGTGGACCACTGACACTCTAAAGAGTGCAAGCTCTGTCCCGGTCTCCTTTTATACCCCGCTCTTCGACTTCGCAGATCATTCGCTGCGCTCTAAATACGTCTCGCCAGCTTCGCACCGGTGGCCCCTTACTTCACTGTCACAGAAACTGTCTTGTAGATTCCGTTCTGGGTATAAATAAAGATCTTCGTCTTTCCCTTTTTCAGCCCCTTGACTTTCCCGGATTTACTTACTGTTGCAATATCCGGATCCAGGCTTTCATAGCGGAATTTTGCGATATGATACTGTACCTTGCCCTTCTTTCGCATTGCAGCACGGATCCGAGTGCTCTTGCCTTTCTTTACGCTGATCCTGCTTTTCTTCAGGCTGATTCCGAGCGGGTTTTTCTTTCGTCCGCCGGCGGTTGCGGCATGCAGCGAGGTGGATGTGGAAAGCACGATCTGCGATCCGTCCTGATCCTGCTCCGTATTTTTCGCATTTTTGTAAGCAACCACGATAAATTTGTAATATGTGTCCGCCTTCAGTTTTTTGAACCTGCAGCTGTGGGCCATCGGCTTTTGGATGGTCTTAAGCTTTTTCATCTTAGAGCCGCATTTTGCTCCATAGATCACATAGCCGTCCGCTTCCTTCAGAGGCTTCCAGCCAATAGTGATCTCATGCTTTTTCACCTTCGTAACTCTGGGCTTTAAAAACCTGAAGGTGCTGCCCTTAGGATCCCCCTTGTCGGTATTGGCACTTGTCAGGATCTTATCCTGCTGCGAAAGTAAAATCGGTTCATTTCCGGAAACCGTTTTCCCTCCGGAGAGCGGCCCGTCTTTGCTGCCCGGATCTCCCGGATTTTCCCCGGAACCGGGATCCTCGTTTTCAGTGTCCTTGCCCTGTCCATATTTCACGTTTAGTGTCGTGGTTTTATAAACGATATTTTCCAGAGGACTTTGCTGTATAATATTCGCGTTCGCCTCATATGGAGTTTGGCCAAGATCCAGTGTCAAAACCTGTGAAACGCCTTCTTTTTTGACACCCTTAAAATACAGTGTCACGTTCCACGTGCTATTTTCATCCTTCACAGCCTCCATCTGCAGGCTCATGATCGAATCCTTCTCGGGCATTAATGAAATATGAGGGATGACCTTTGCATCCTTATACATCGTCTCGGCAACGATCCGGTCTCCCTGCGTCAGTACATCAATAGAATCGGCCGGGCAGGGGGTAATGTAATAGGTCTTCGTACATAGAAACTGTCTGATCTCGTCCGGGGTTCTTTCCGAAAGATCACCGAATTCCTTCGCAGTCGTTGCTTTTTCCCAGAGGGACCCTAAAAAATACGACGCGACCATTTGCTCCGGGGTTATGGTTCCCTCCTGCCACAGAGACACGCTAAGCGCTTTGTCATTGCTCAGATCAAACTTAGCTGCAATGTCACGATAGGAAGGAGCCAGCGCATAGATCGTTAAATCACTTTCGATGGAAGTATAGTATCCGCCCTCATCCTGCAAAAATGAATACTGATCAGAAGCTCCTCCGGTTTTTGAGTGAAAGCATGCATAGTCAAAGTATGTTTCCGGAATGTAGATCTTGCTCGCGCCACTTATGATATCAGCGGATATTTTTTCAAGCAGTGCTTCGCTTTTATAATCCACTAAGGATAAGGTATAAACAGGTGCCGGATTGATCGTTACTTTTACACTTTCGGACGCTTCATAATAGTCGAGTTCGGCGTATCTGACATAGTAATCTCCAGGCGCCTGATATCTTAGGGCCCCATCGTCCAGCCGTCCCTTCAAAGATGTCCACTTCTTTTGATCGGTCGATATCTCCATGATTTCGCGTAAGCCGAATATGGTGCCGTTATTTTTGTTCATTTTTGTCTCGTGCGCTACTCTCAGATACCGCGGTGGTTCCTGCGTGGCCTTTCTGATCTTCCAGACGACCGTTTTTGGCCCGGTAGTCATATCCTCCCACTTATAGCCCGCCTTCAACGTAAAGGTAGTGGTGTAGGTTCCCGGATATATCTGCAATCTGTCATCTCCCGACATCGTATAAGGACAGTTTTTTGTATACGTGGACATATTTTCGATACCGGTACGCGGACTTTCATTATATCGGGGTGCCTGATCATCGGCCATTGCTCTCGGAATCGGGATCAAATTGCTAAGCACTTTACTATCGTAGGTTTTATCTATAAGTAAGCTGTCCTGCCCTATTTTGCCTCCCTCTACCTCAGTATTCTCCGGCAGCCAGACAAAAAACCTGCCCCTGACAGCAGTCGAGGTTTCTCCCGTGTAGACGTTACGAAAAGGAATCGTGTATGGATATGTATAAACATTCTTTAAGGTGACTGTCTCACCGGTATTTGTGATCACGGAATCAATCTGTTTTTCGACATAATCCGTACCATCGTATTGAACGTATAACTCCTTAGGATACACTTGTTTCCCATCCTTACGGCTGGGATAAACTGTCGGCAGGTTATTGTAAGTAATACCTTTTAAATTTCTTTTATTTCCTATATTACACTCCTCAACACTGGCCCCGTTGATCTGCAAAGTACTCACTCTAGTCGTTTCAAGTATACTCCCACTACCCCAGGAATAGAAATCATTTATTTTTAAAAGTGTTCCTCCATTGATATAGATACTCGCATCGTTCAGATAGCTTTTGGGGTTGTCAGTACCATCCACATGGCCATTTATTCCCAGACCATTGGCCATACCTCCTGTCATTGTAAAAACGCAGTTGTTCACCTTGACAGTTCCGCCATACCAGGCACGTCCGGTGCAATTGAACCAATTGACTTTTCCTCCCTCCATGGTAATCTCGGCTTTTCCGGTAACTTCTGCCTTTGCGTTTGTACCTTTAGCCTCTCCACCTGCCTCGATCCTGTCTATATAGCCACCCTTCACTAAAATGGATGTATTTTCCACACTGCCGTTATACGCACCACCATAAATGGTATAGTTGGTACGTGCATCACCCTGTGTCTTACTGTAAGGAAGATTCGATGCCAAGGTCGTCTCATAGACTTTGTCACCATCCAGATTACAGTATATTGTTGAGGTATTCTCTTGTGTTCCATTCATAATCAGGATCGGAAATCCATTTGCATAGATCACGTTATCATATACTGTCGGCGCTGTGTAGGTATCTTCTGCAGATACACGCTTTGTTTGTATCAAAAATACGCTCATCAGCACGAGCATGAAGATCAGCAGCTTTCCCGTTAACATAGGAATGGGGGCTATGTTCTGCGTGCTTACATTCTTCGCTGTTTTATACATGACCGGTCTCCTTTTATACCCCGCTCTTCGACTTCGCAGATCATTCGCTGCGCTCTAAATACGTCTCGCCGGCTTCGCACCGGTGGCCCCTTACTTCACAGTCACAGAAACTGTCTTGTAGATTCCGTTCTGTGTGTAAACGAGAATCTTCGTCTTCCCTTTTCCCTGTCCTTTGATCTTCCCCGCTTTGCTTACTGTTGCAATATCCAGATCCAGGCTTTCATAGCGGAATTTTGCTATGTGATACTGCACCTTGCCCTTCTTTATCATTGAGGCGCGTATTTTGGCACTTTTGCCGCGCTTTATGCTGATCCTGCTTTTCTTCAGGCTGATCCCGAGCGGGTTTTTCTTTTGACCGCCGGTGGTTGCAGCATGCAGGGAGATCGAGGTGGAAAGCACGATCTTAGATCCGTCCTCATCACTCTCTGTCTTTTGCGCATTTTTATACGCAACCACGATATATTTATAGTAAGTGCCCTTTTTCAGTTTTTTGAAGGTGCAGCTGCGAGCCTTCGGATTTTGTATGGTCCTTAGCTTCTTCATCTTGGAGCCGCATTTTGCCCCATAGATCACATAGCCGTCCGCTTCCTTCAGAGGCTTCCAGCCAATGGTGATCTCATTCTTTTTCACCTTTGTGACTTTGGGCATTAAAAACCGAAAACTGCTGCCCTTAGGATCCCCCTTGTCGGTATTGGCCGTTGCAAGGATCTCATCCTGCAAAGACAGAGTGATCCGTTCATTTTCTAAATCCGAATTCTCTCCGGGAAGCGGCTTGTCCCCACCGCCCGGCTCCTTTGGGTCCTGCTTTGGATCCTCTTTCTGATCCTGCTTGGAGGGATCTTTGATCATCCAGACGATCTTTTTTGCACCGGTCGTCATATCCTCCCACTTATACCCTGCCTTCAGGGTAAAAGTCGAGGTATAGGTTCCGGGATTGATCTGCGATATACCATCTCCTGTGCTCGTGTAAGGATGGTTGTTAACGCTCAAGGAAGACAGGTTATAGATTCCGGTAAGTTCATTTCCATTGTACCAGAGCGTACTCTCATTGGATAACGCTTTGGGAACCGGGACCAGATTAGTAAGTTTTGTATTGTCGTCTTTACTTGTGATAAAGCCTATCCCGTCAGCTTTCGCACACTCTACATTGGTATGTTCCGGCAGCCAGGCAACAAGCTTGCCTATGGAAACAGTCTCATATTTCCCCGTATCGATATTAGGCAGAAACTCCTTGGCAGAAAAGGTATAAGCCTCATGTAACAGAATTTCCTCACCGCTACCCGTGATCAGGGAATCGATCTTTTTTTCAATATACTCCTTCCCATCACAATATACGAAAAAGGGAAAAGCATACGCCTGTGTACCGTCTGCAAGGCTGGGTAAGATCTCAGGCAGGCTATTGTATGTCACCCCGGAAAAAATCGCGTTTCCTATCGAACACTCCCCAACATTGGCACCGTCGATCTGCACAACCGAGACCCTGTTCGTTTCAATCGTGCTCCCCCGGCACCAGGAATAGGAATCGCTGATGCCCTGAACCGTTCCTCCGTTGATATAGATACTGACCTCATCCAGAAAACTCTTTCCTCCCTTATCAACGCCGTTCACATCTCCGTTGATTCCCAGTCCTTCGACCATTCCTTTGTTCATCACAAACTCACATTGCTTCACCTTGGAAATGCCGCCAAAATAAGAGGAGCCCCCACAGGTGATCCAATGGACTTTCCCTCCGTCTATGGTAATCCTGGCCAAATTCGTAACTTCTGCGATTCCATCCTTG
>JAILHW010000001.1 GCA_024695605.1 Lachnospiraceae bacterium
AAAGCACCGTCAGGGCCTTGGGCACGACTATGATCAGTGCTATAGCCACGATGACTGCCAGCGCAACGCTGCCGAAGGCTGCCACGAGCTGACGGTTTGCCGTTTTTTTCTGCAGCTGCACGAGCTGACGCAAAAGCTCCAGCTGCTTCCCCGCATCATCATCTGTTTCATCAGATACCAAAGCCTGCATATCCTTCGTATCCGTATCCGCCTGCGCGTTAGACTCCGCATCCTGCTTTACGGGTGCCGGAAGCTCGGATTCAAATCCCACCGAAGGGTCAAAGACCTGATTTTCTTCTTTCATCTGCATATCCTCCTCTTTGTTCTATCCAACAATGCATCTACTTTGGCCGGCTCTCAGAGCATCCGCATCGCAAGCTCCGCCAGAAGTGCCACCACGCAGCAGGCCATCGCCACCAGCGGAAGACTGCCGCTGATCCAGGCCAGCACCATACCGACCAGAAGGGCCAAAAGTCCGGGGATCACCGATCCCGTTGCCGTCAGGATGGCCGGGAAGGTCATCACCGCCAGCGTCACATAGGGCACATAGTACAGAAAGGATCTGACAAACCGGTTGGTAATGGGCTTTCGAAAGACCGTCACCGGGATCACCCGCAAAAGATAACTGACAGCTCCCGCAAGCAGGATATAGATATAAATATTATGCTCCATCTGCAGACCCTCCCTTATCCTCTTCAGGTGTATTTCTCGGGAAAAGAAGCGCAGCTGCGCCTGCGATCAGGATCGTCAGAAGGATCGTGCGCGTACCCTCGGAAAGAGAGGAGATCCCCGGCGCCCTGGATGCAACATAGGATGCCGCAAAGGAGATCGCCACCAAAACGCCTACCACCTTATCCTTTTTGGCAGGCGGAATGATGATGGCCAGAAACATACCGTACAGTGCAACGCTTAAGGCGCGCACCAGAATTCCCGGCAGCAGATTCCCCATGATGATACCAAAGGCCGTTCCCACTGCCCATCCCGGAATGGCTACCGCAAAGGCTCCGTAGGAATACAGGGGCTCTAGGTCTCCTTCCCTTGCGACGGCGATCCCAAAGAGCTCATCCGTAATATCATAGGCCACCAGCATTCTGTGTCCCATCTTCGTTTTGGGCGAAAACCGCTGGCTCAGTGCCGTGCTCATCAAAAGGTACCTGGCATTGGCCACCAGTGTGATCAGTACTGCCTCCAGGTAAGGGGCATCCGCCGCAATGGTGGTGATCAGCGCATACTCTCCTGCCGATGCGTTATTCAAAAAAGACATTAAAAAACCCTGGAATGCAGTGATACCGGCATTTCTGGCCGCAATTCCCAGGGAAAAAGAGACCGCAAAATATCCGAGGCAGATCGGCATTCCGTCCTTCATGCCCTTCAAAAAGACCTGCCCCTTCGTCATTTCCTTCATAAAACAAAAATCCTTAGCTCAGTTTGATATAGTGCCTTCCGTTCTTATGCTCCTGCATATAAGCCACCGTGCGCTTTTTGCTGCGCTCAAAGGCTTCCATGGTATCCTTTACCATAAAGGGAACCGCCATTCCGCCGATCAGCTTCGCAAGGCCCCATTTTTTGATCACAACTCCTGCCGCTACAGCTGCCGTTGCTGCCACTGTCGTAACGGCGATGGCCTCTGCCACCTTGCTGCCCTTTTTCTTCTGCGTCAGTGCCTCGATCACTTCATAATCCATATACTCTTCCATAATGCTCCTCCGGTTTTATATTCTGCTATTTTCAGATCACCCTGTCATCCTGCTCGGCGCCCATCGTGATCCCGTGCTTTCGAAACAGTCCCTTTAAAAACAGCGGCTGAAATACAAAGATCAAAACATAGCCTGCCGCAAGTGAAATGATCAGCGATTTTACGAACATGGGAACAAACGGGATCTGTGCCCGCCCGCCGCTGACCATCATCGCCATACCGTATGCAAAAAATACCAGTACCAGCGTCATCACCGGGGTATATACCAGATCCGAGATCAGACTCTCCAAAAGCCGCGCCTTGATGGATCCGGGCATCAGCCTTTTTTTCTCACATACCTGCTGCGAGATCTTTCCCACCGGAACCACAAAGCTGATCCCGATGCTGACCAGCGAGCTGATCAGGACATTCAGCGCCAGACCCACAACTGTGAAATGTCCGCTCAGAAGCAGATTTAAACCAGACAGGCAAATGCTCATCAGAATTCCCATCCTGATTCCCATCTGCCTTCCGATCTGTCTCATCAAATCTTCTTTTCGATCCATCTTTGATACCCCGTAACCAGCCACTTCACACTTAAGACCATTATACAGAAACAGGATACAAAACTCAACACCAAAAACGCCGCG